>NZ_JBDFXP010000036.1:0-54554 GCF_040911965.1 Phocaeicola sp. RTP21359st1_B8_RTP21360_211022 | reverse complement strand
GCAGCTTAAAAAAATGAGTCGATTTTTATAGTCAATGAAAAAAAAGAAGGCGCATCGTGTATTACGACACACCTTCAATACATTATTTTATGCAAGAAAAATGCCTGCAGCCACCACTTTATCCACCTTGTTCCATGGTACAAGCCTGCCCTGTCCGGTGGACAAAGCAGGCTTGTGCAATAAACACGGTAAGCTTGTGCAGCCTCGAAACTGCGACTTTCCTTGCTAAAGTATTCAGAATCTTGATACAAGTTCTGTCGGATCTTGCAGCAAGTTCCACGAAATCCTGTACCAAGTTTTGCCGTCACATCCAGCATCCTTCCCTTTCGGAGGAGAAGGCTAAACCGGTAGAGCCGGAAAGACTTAAACTAAAGATTGAAAGATATAGATCTTTGGAATGAAACGTCTTGTTCTTTTTATCAGACGTCTTCATCTTTTTTGTAAACGTCCTTGTCTTTTCCGAAAAGAATAAAGACTTTCGGAACGATACGGAACAGTGACCGGAAACGGGTTTCTACACATACGTTTCCAAATGAACCTCCATTTACATCCGACAGATTCTTCATTTCGGCAAGAAAGGGTGGACAAGTTTCATCAAATTTCTGATGCCTCTCTATTCTTCTATTTTCCAGCAGTTCCTCAGCCTGTTCACAACTTAAAATATAAAGCCTAACCCTAACGACAAATTGGAAAGGGCCAATTTATCTTTCCCTTCATTCTTCTCGTCAGTAATATTAGCCGATTTCAAACCTTTTTGATAAGCGACATTCAAAAACAAGCGTTTCCAATAAATGCTGCCCTGTACGGCAATTCCCCAATCAAAACGGTTAATATTACCTTTAGGATCGTCCGCATCATCATTCTTGCCAAAGGAGGGACAATCATCTTTGGTTATGGTATGTTTATTTTCTCCATATTTATCGGGGGATACTGTCAAATATTTATCCGACTCATATTTAAACTTACCAAACAACCCATAAGAGAAGTAAGGCCCCACTCCCAACTGAACCCTAAACGATTCTGACAAAGGTAAAGCATAAGCAAATAAAATAGGAACGTCCAAATATCCCAGATTATGTTTTTGAGTGACACTAGTGCCGCGAGATTCCGTCACATCATATTTCTTATAAGAATCCAAATCGAGCCGATGCGACTTTTTAGTGGTAAATTTATCGTACTCATAAGTGATACCTTTCATAGAAAGTCCAACAGCAGGCTGAATACTGAAGTTTCCAATCACAGGAACATCTATAAAATAATGGATACTGTAACCCATATAGCTTTTATTATTATAATCTTGATCTGCCATAAGATCATTATACTTCCCTGTAGCACTGGTCATATTTAACCCCACACGAATACCGGAAGTAGTTTGTGCTTGTGCCGTGAATGCACATACGGACATAGCCATGATAAAAAACAGTTTCTTCATAATGCAGTATTTTTATTAAAATTTGTAATCTTGTTTCACTCCTTTCATAGTGAACAATAAAGAAGGACGGACAGACCAAGTTTCATCAATAACATACCCAGCTCCTATTCCTGCATAGAAACCTGGATGCATTTTAGATTCCTCTACGTTAGACATGCTGCTCATATTGAGTTCAGCCTTCGCAGTCCACATTAAACCCTGTGCATACGATGTTAACGAAATCAGCATTAAAAGTGCTGCAATAATTGTCTTTTCCATACTTCGTAACAATTGACTCTATAAGTTTACATTTGCAAATGTATTGCAACTTTTATATTCAAAAAACCATCATTTGTCAAGATTTACACTAAACACACTAAAGCAGATACCAAGCAGCTAAAATTAACGACTATATATACAATAAATAAATTATGCCAATAAGACAAGCTTGAAAATTTGTAAATTAAGCTTCACATTCCAGCTCTATATGATATGAAATTGGAAGAGCCATCAAAAAAACAGTTCTACTTTTCACACCTCTCCAAGCTGGCAGTATAGAACCATTTAAAACATAAACAAACAGGCGTTCATTTCCGAAGAATAAACGCCTGTTTGTTTTATGTTTCACTATTCAGCCATATCAACAAATCTTTTTGGCAAGTAACCTATTTTCACTTCTGTTGACGAAGCCGGCTAACTTAAACACTTATTTTATTTCACGAATCAACATTCCCGGATAAAAATCGCCACCCGATACTTTTCGGAAAGTGGTAAAACCAAAGTCCGAACCATAAGCCTGTTCCTCGGAAGCCATATAACGATTATCCCAAATCAGATTTTCCTTAGGCTGAATCACTCCTACACGCTTATAAGTCATTTTGCCTTCTTTGCTCAATTCAGCTTCCAGCACTTCAAATTTAGACTTTTCAGTGACTCCCTCTTTCAAGCCAATATAAGCTTTCAGGGGAGAAACACTGATTAAGGGAGTATTCACTTTGAACTGGTCAAAATTCTTTTGCAGACTCGCTATATTTTCATCAATGGCACGTTGGCATGCCTTTCGCACCATTTGCTGGGGCTCATCCAAGTTAATACCCAAAAAGGAAGTGTTACTTCCATCACTATGCTGGCTGCCCACATACTTCAACTTGAACATCTTACGGTTATTATTGAAAGCATTCACCTTCTCCTTATTATCCTTATCAGTATAATATTGAGTATAGAATTTTGTTGCGGTCTCTTCATCCCAAACCAGTTGATAGAGATAAGTATCAATATTTACTTTAAACCCCTTATAGGATGCAACCATATCTCCCGTAGAATTACCTAAATCCATATAGGATGTCTCACCGGTGTAAATAGCCGCTGCCGCACCCAGTCCTTTGACAATTCCTCCCCACACACTTGAACCTTTTGAACGGTCAATATAGCGAATGTCATTCACAATAAGAAAAGTATTTCCAATCAAGTCCTCACCGGCATCTTCCAGCAGAGCGTTTCCGCGTTGAGTCTTGGATGCCAGAGCCTTGTCCAGTTCGGAAGCGTTATACAGCCCTCGTTCTTTCACCAGTTCCACATCACAGATCCCTGTCATGTAATCACGGTTAAACCAGCGTCCTACCATACGGCTGGCAATACCATTGTTTCTGATAAATTCATCTATCTCCTCATGGTTTTTATCCAATTTCTTTTCAGAAGTATAGATTACTTTTACACTTAAATCATGGTTATTGTATTTATCAGGAACAGGAATTTTGAGAAAAACATCCTTTATTTCATCACCAAATTCTCTTCCTTCGTGATTGATCATCATGCTATAAAGAGAACTGCGGCGATATTTTATTTCGCCGTCTCCCTGGGCTTGAATTTGAGCGGCGAATACCACCGCCAACAGCTGTATTATAATGAATCTTTTCATTTTTCAAACATTCAATAATTAATAATCCCAATGTTTATCCGGAATGACAGAGGTTATCTTAAACATATTTGTATCCGGGTCAAAACGTGCAATCACTCGAAGAGCCTCTACTTCGGTCAAGTTCTTCTTGTCTTCCGCTAACATATATTGTTTGGCCAAGACCATATCCTCTTCTTTCTCGAACAAGCAAGGCACCAGTACCTTGCCATCCGGATCAATAATCCCCCACTTTCCATCAGACATCACATAAGCCATCTCATTATCAAAGTTGGACGCATTGGCAAATCCCTGCTTCAGACGAATAGACTTTTGCACCCCATCATAAAGATAATACAGGTTATCCTTTTTCACCCATATCAATTTCGGATCGACTATAGGAGCTACACCTTGCCACTCTAAAGGAACGACAACCCGGTTCTGCAAATCAATAGCCCCCCATAATTTGTTCAGGCATACGGATGCATACCCCTGATGAAAATTGCCTATACGGTCATACTTATCGGATACGATTTGTCCTTTCATATCCACATAAAACCAAGAAGCATTTTTTTGTACTCCCAAACGTCCATTGTTCACGCTGGTAAGCGAATTGGTATATTCAATAGGAATAACAACTGCCCCTGTAGAATCAATAGCGCCAAAAGCCGATCCCTTTTGTACCACCCGGTATCCTTCATTACTCAGGAAAGCCTTTGACAGGCCACCAATCACCTTGTTCCCCTTTTTATCTATGAAATACAACTCATCATCCAATGAAACCGGAGCTAAATTATGGCTGAAAGCTCCAAACTTTCCCTTTTCTGAAGAAGATATTCTGACCATCACTTCAGCATCCAAATCATAATAAGCTTTAGCTATTTGCTTCTTTTCCACTTTAGCAAGCCTAAGCATATTGTCTGAAGGAGGAAGAATAGCCTGATTGGCAGTTAAAGGAATAATAGTATTTCCATGGACATCTACCAACCCTTGGGATTTCTTATTAATGAAATAAAAATAATCGACCCTTGATGAAGGCAACTGGGACTCAGCAGCATGAGGTTTGGGAAGCAGCAAGCTCTGTATTTCCTGCTTGGTAGCCGGAAATGCAGACTGGTCTGCCTTGGTATAAAAGGCAGCCTCATCAAGCAAAGCTCCGGTTTTCTTATCTCGCAAAACAGGGAAGTTGCCCACATCTTCATACTTGGCAGGAATTATTTCCCGCCCATTTTCATTGATTAACCCGAATTTACCTTTAGACACCATGTTGTTCTTTTTATCGTATTTGCCACCGATATTAACCCAACAGATTCCTTGGTTATTGAAACTGCCAATAAAATTATAAGTAGGCTTCACTATGATATTGCCAGCTGAATCAATGAACCCGAACTTCTTGCCTTTCAAGACATATATCAGTTTCTTATTCAAATCTCCCATTGCTTCATAATCGGTTTTCAGGATTTCCTTACCTGTCTTATCAATCAACCCCCATTTTTCACCTGTATTGCTACTAGCTTTATTGCCTATGAGCCCACCCGTGGTTAGCATTACTCCTTTTTTAGTATTTCCACCTTCAGCGACGGGGCAAACCCCGTTATAAAATTCACCGATATATGTATATTTCCGTTTTGTAATGATTTCACCATCTTCATTAATCAGACTGTATTTTCCATCTTTTCCTATTTTAGCGATACCGTCTTTAAAGGGAGTAGCTTCATCATATTTATATTTTATCACTACCGTCCCGTCTTCCGTCATAAAGCCATAACGCCCCTTTTCATTCTGCACGGTCTTCAACCTCTGAGCTTGCACAGAGCCACTGACCAGCACCAGCAGACATAGAATTAGGATAACTTTTTTATTTCTCATATTCTCTTTATTTAAAATCATTTGAACTTGAATTAATGGAGCCAAGTAATATTAGTAGTAACCGGTTGCTGCCCATTACCAAATGCTACACCTATAGCTCTGGCAGCTTCTATCCTCTGCTTTTTCAGCCCCACTTCATCCTTATATTTCTCACGATTCTCAAAATTCCAATCACTGGTCACCTTTTGCTTTATTTCATTATACAAAACTTTAGCTTCACCTTCACAACTGCTTCCCGGTTCAATGAAAACCAACCAGTCAAAAGCCTTTGAAGCACCTTCCGCATCGGGTGACTTCGCCCATTCGGATCTGGCGTATTGCATAATCAATTGACAATTATAATTCACATATTGAGTATAATAAGTGTCTATCAGTTTACTAGCTTCCTCATAGCCGACACAACATTCAGGAATAGAGGTAACATAATACAATGCAGCATCATACTCATGCATAGAAGCACTTTTTTGCGCTTTTACCAATATTTGCCTGTAATTACTATTATACCAAGAGATAATTTTTTCTTTCCCTTCGCGTATAAATTCTTGTATTTTCACGTTATTGCCATTTATTGCACGGAAAGCATTGATATATGCCCGGTTAATATTAGTACCTACTCCTTTTGCATCCACAGTGAGAGTAGAAAATACTTTCTGCCCTACTGCATCGCCTATATACAAAGTCAATTGAACAGTAAGCGCTGTACTGACAGGAGGACCGGACAATGTTTCCTTATATAAAGTATTGGTCTTAGCTGTGATAAAGAATGGTGTAAAATTGGAATTGGCAACACTCCCCTGACCGGCCACTGCCGCAGCTAAACGATTTCCTAAAATCTCTTGTACCTGGGATGGAAGTTCCTCTTTCTGGGCAGCTTTAGCTATGGTAAGGCTTATCTCACAATCCTGTGCTGCCACAGACATGGCACAACATGCGCACCAAGCGGCAAATATCATATTCCTTATTTTCATATCTTTTCTATTTTTCTCCGATAACCAATTCAGCTTTACCTAACCCTTTCGTCATTACTTTGCAGGTAAGATTGGCTTTCTGATTGAGATATTTGCGCAAATCATTTGCAAAGCTTCTTGTATCTCTAGCCATTCCATTTTCACGATAAAGCGGAATGCGTACCTGCTCAAAAAGCATCATATTCTCAGTTGCATCAGTTAAACTAAAACGATGAGCCACCGTATGCTGCGCCACCCAATCTTCTATGATTTCCTGTAGTTCAGCCCCCCCAAATTCACTTTCCAAATTAACGCCGCTCCCATTATCAAACACACGGACTTCTAATGCCACTTCACGGCCATTAGCCATCAAATCATCAAAATGTTTCTGTAATTGACTTACGAAAGCATCCATCTTGTCTACTACCGCTTCTTCCAACAATACTGCCACTTCAGCAGCCATAGAAGGTTCTCCCGTACCTTGCGTCGCTGCGACCTGCTTATTAGTGTAGGCATCCAAGCCTCGCAAAGTATAAGTAACAGAACGTTTGGGACCCATTGTATTAATATTCCAAACTACTTCAATCAGAATATCAGCTTTAGCTCTATTCATTAACCGATCCAAAGGAGACTCTGCCAGTGAAGCTCCCGAAGTAGAACTGGTAGTCATCTCATGTTCCGCCGAACTCTGCTCTATGGAACGAATAGAAGATGCCATATCCTTCAACGGAAAATCTTTTTCAGCCATCAATTCACCTATTTTCGTTATGACATTCACCAAGTTCAAATCATTATCCAATGCCTTTTTATAATCCGGAATTTCAGTAATAGTGCCTTGATTGTTATATTTTTGTGTATAACCATTATGGGTACACCACACATTAGCGGGAACAACCATAATGGTGGGTTTTTTAGCCTGCCCATACACTCCGGTGTGTATAAGTGCTACAAGAAATAAAATAGCATATAATTTTTTCATGTTTTTCTGTCTTTATGGTTTTAAAATTTTATCTTCTATCAGTTTCTGCTGTAATTGAGAACGAAGCACACGCACCGTAGTGGAATAAGAAATTTGGGTTTTATTAGAAGCCTTCGTGTTAGAATTTGTTTTCTTATCTTCCATACTTACATACTTCAGATATTCCCCTCCGTCTCTAAAAAAGTCGTTAAAATAAGATGCATACCGTTCCTGTGCATTCACTTCTGTTATCAAAGGGCGCACACTACATTCACGACTACCGGCAACAACACCTTTGAACAAGACATCTCTTACTGCATTTTTCTTTGCCTGCTCTATAGCATCTGTACGATTTTTCCCTCTGCCCCAGGCGCGAAGTGTTTCCGACCCATCCAGTTCTACTCCCAAACATTCACTCTCAAAGGAATGATAGGAAGAAACACTTTTTTTGCTGCTGCATCCGGCAAGGATAAGTAAAAGCAGACATCCCAATTTCCACGTATAAAACAGATGTTTCATAATTTTTTCTTCTTTAAAATTCATAGTCTAATTTCAATGATACAAGTTACCTTTATTCAGATTAATCACATCACGAGCCTGCCGGGCAAAAGCAGACAATAATCCGTCAGCCAGTATCAGAAAAGTAACAATCAACCTCTTATACATAAGCTAAAATCCATTATTTAGTCCTTTAATAACTCCGGCTGATACCAGCTCTTGATAGAGGGCGTCTTTCGCAACGGAAACCACTGCTGAAATTCGATACTGCTTTCCCATCTTCACCACTGAAAGATTCTCTCCTACCATATTGGCAAAATTCATGTAAGAACCTCCTTTTTGGAAAAAGACATCAAAATAATCCTGATGTTGCTGTTCTACCACCATACTTCCTGCCAAAGGTTTCTGCCGGGTGCGTGAAGTCTGGCTGGAAAATCCTTTAAAAAGCACCCCATGAACTGCACACTTCTTGATCACATCGACATCCAATTTACTTTTCTTCTGGATTACTGTCACTTTTACCAAATAAATACCTTGTGCACCTACTCCTTCTCCCTCTATCTCATATTTTAAAGGGTCATCACCTGCGTGCGCTCCAATACAGATGAATACAAAAAGAACCGTCATAATGATTCTACCGACAAATTTCACATTCATTACTCTCATAATTCTATTCTTTAATTATATATTATTGTTCACACCCTTCTTTACCGGCAAACTGCAAATATTCATCCTTCACTTTCCGATAATACTCTCCCATCAATTCGCCCGTATTCTTCTGAATCTTTTCTTCAAGATCTTCTAACACATATTTCAAAAAACCACAATGATTACTACCTCCTGCTATAGCAGTAGCTGTAGACCCACCAAGGGCATCTACCTCATCCATAGAAACTCCCAGATTAATTCCGGATGAAGGCTTATTTTGATTTCTGCTTTCATCTTTAAAAGAATTAGAGTTTGTAGATTCCAAATCATTATGCACACTTGCAATGTAACCAATCGTATTCAACGTTCTTTTCTTCTTGTCCTTTTTGGCTTGCTTCAGCGCTAACGCTACTTCTCCATTATCCGGATCCAATTCTGCCGCTATCTTCAGATGCTCCATTCCTTTAGAATAAATGCCATCAGTCACTTGCCCTTTTCCCATATAATAGTGGGCCATGGCATAGTCCGGAATCAAATCTGTCAATAAATTAAACATACCCCAAGCACCTGCCACTCCCTTTTTTTCTTCTTTCAAAAAGGATTCTGTCACATCCTCTGCAAAGCCATCAGAGAGTTGTCCCTTCGTATCTATCCAACCGAGTACGGAATTCAGCCAAACAGGTGCTTTGCCATCCACAAAACTACCTATATAATCAATCCTTCCCGGTAGTAATAAAGCACCTTGACTATTATATAGCCCCATTGCAAGACTTTTGGCAATCCAGACCTTTGCCGATACATCATAATATACCCATTGATAAACACAAGGCAATATAGTACGCCCATATATATCCAAAGCCCCCCATTTATCCTGCTTGCAAGCAAGAACAAATCCATCTTCTGCTATTATAAGTTCCTCATATTCTGTAGGAATTACAGTTTGTCCTCCCACTACAAGGCCCATTTTACCATTATCTTCCCTTATTCTGAGAGAATCGGTTATAACTTCTGCTCCAGGATTATTAATTTTTTCATTGACCTCTCTGCTACATTCAGCGATTTTATCAAGCAAATCATCAAAATCACCGTTCCCTTTCGCATTTTTCACTTCTTCTTGTTTCTGGCGATATACCTTATTGGATATAGGAACGCTTATCATTGCTTCTTCTAGAATATATTTACATGGGACAACGATTTCTCCCCTTAAATTAATAGCCCCGAACTTACCATCTTGCTTGATTGTAGCCAACATGTTATCTCTAAAATTATCAGCGTAATCAAATTGAGGTTCAATGACAAATTCTCCTTTTTTATTTATAAAGCCAAACTTGCCATTCTTCTTTACCGCAGACAGTCCTAAATTAAATCCATGAATATCATCTGCATTTTCAAACTGCGGTTTAATTATAAAACGATTGTGTATGTCTATAAAACCTACTTTTCCTCCTAAAACTACTCCTGCCAACTTTTCTGTAAATCTCTTGGTCACCCCTTCATATTGTGGAGAAATCAACCAATTTATCTCATAATCCTGATTTACTAAAGCCGCATCCCATCCACCAAACATAGAATTACCCCTATATTTTGAATTTTCCCACCATCCTTTATTTTCGGTCTGCTCATATCCCCATTTCTTTGTTACAGCATTTTGGCGCGCCTTCTGTGCATAAAAACTAAAAGGTATAGCACAGCATAATAAAAACAATATTACTTTTTTTACTTCATTCATATACATGTCTTTTTTTAACCTTATGCGGCTTCAAAGAAAAACAATTAACGTCATTTTACAAATTCACAAAACCAAGAGAAAGTATCAAACAGCCTAACAAGCATACTATTCTATCTAAATTAACGACTATATAGCCTCATTTCCATATACCGCAAAGGGAAAATTAAGCACTAAAAACAAAAAAAGCAGCAATCTCACGACTCCTGCTTTTCCACTGTGACTTAAAATCACTTTCTATAAACTTGTATTTTCAACGTCATCAATAGATTCACTACAACAAATAAAACCTATCCTGCAATTCTTTTCTGAACTTCTTGGAAACCTGAAGTTCCGTAATATTCTCAAACGGGGGAAACATGACGCAGCGGTTCTCCTTAATCATCATCAGATAATTGATATTAATGATATACGACTGATGGATCTGGACGAAGCAGGAGTCATATCCCTTGATATGATCGGCCGTAGTATTTTTCTTCAGCAGCAAAGGCAGCTGGTTGTTCAGCACCACTTCCCACAGTTTCCGGTCGGAGTTATAACGGAAAAAACCGATGTCAATGGAGCGCAGAATGCGCAAGTCATTGATGGGTGTGGATATCATAAAAGTATGCTCGCCGGCCGAATACACACGCGGAGGGATAACCAAAGATGCGGCTGCCGACTCTTCCGCCTTTTTCATGAAGCGGTCAATGATCCCTTCCAGCTCCTTCTTATCTATAGGCTTCAGCAAGTAGTCGAAAGCTGCCCCACGAATAGCATAAATCATGTACTTATCATAAGCTGTATAGAACACAATCTGCATATTCCAAGTGATTGCCCCCCTTAGCTGTTCCAGCAGTTCCATGCCCTTCATGTCCGGCAATTCCACGTCCAGAAACAGCAAGTCCGGATGAACCTTTTCCAGCAGTTTCCGGCCATTCGCACCGTTACGTGCCATCCCGTCTATAGACAGCCTGTTATATTTCTTCAGCTCCAGACAAAGATTGTCCGCAGAGAACTCATCATCATCAATTATTACGACCCTGTATAGTTTATCCATAGTAAACAATCCTGCTTTAGTTATTAACGGAACAAAAGTATTAAAACATGTTTTAACGCACAAACCCGACACTCCGGTTATGGAACTATAGCGACCGTTTCGGACACTATCCTAGCAAAAATAATAACTAAACCATCTTTTTCAAATTATAATCATAGCCTTGGGGCAGGAAGACAGCAAACTCGCAACCGGTTTCTCCGTCTTCCAGCTGCACATTGGTTATGGATATGTCGATATGCTTTTTATTGTTGGCGTTCAACAACTGTATGGTTTGAAGAATCACTTTTATACCGGTGCCTGTACCATGGTTGGCACTGTTTATCCGGTAACCTCCCCCATTGTCACGCACCTTGACGCAGATTCCCTCCCCGGTCTTCTTGATATCAATCCACAGTCTTTTCATCCCCTCTTTGTCCTTCAGGGCATGCTTGATAGCATTTTCTATCGGAATCTGTATCATCATGGAAGGAAGTATTTCTTGGTCAAGATGGATGGCAGCATCTATGGATGTGGACAGTATAAAGCTATCTCCCAATGCTTCACGTTCCAGGTTGATAAACGTATTGACAAAGTCCAGTTCCTCGGCCATGGTAACGCACAGCTGTTCGGTCAGTTCCAGGTTGCGCCGCATCAGCTTTACCAACCCACGCATATTTCCGGCCTGCTCATCGGTGTAGTTTCCCATCTCACGGTTCAGAATGTTAAAAATGAAATGGGGGAAACCCGGTTACGGATATTCTCCATACGCAAAGTGGCAATCATATTCTGACTTTTCATTTGCAGCAGGAAACGCTGTCTCTTGTTGTACATGTAAACAAAAACAACGAGCCCCAAAATACAGATGCAGGCAAACATCCACAGGTAAAGCGTCTGATTCAGCGCCAGTACTTCATTCTCTTTTTGCTGGATAAAAATTTTCTGCTTCATCAGCGTGGTGTCCTGACTGTATTTCAGATCAATTTCAGCTGTACGCATTTTAATACGCTCATTACGTGTAGAATCATCAATACGCTGATTTTCCATTTGATAATAATAGGCTTGTTTGAAATCCCCCACCTCTTCAAAATAATGTTGCAGGTAACGGTTACGGATATGCTGCATATTCGGTTCCACATAATCAGGCTGTATAGCCTCAGACATACGTTTACGTGCTAAAGACAAGTTATTCTGCTTCAAGGCAAGTTCAATCAATTGGGTATCCAAATAATAGAGAGCCGTCTGATTTTCGATAGAACGAAAAAAATCACTGCAAAGGTTTAAATAGTATGCGGCAGAATCAACCTGATTCATCAATAGAAAAGTTTCTCCCAAATTCATTTCAGTCAGATGTTCCTCAAAAATCATATCCGGATAAGAACGAGCTAACAATAATGATTTTCTGAAAAATTCCAAAGCATTAGGATAATCAGCACGAAAATAATAAGAATTACCACGATTATTCAAATAAATATGTTTCTCAAATGGAAGCATCTTATCATATTGCCGGGCAGCCAGTTCATAGTAATGATCACAAGACGTAAAATCACGAAGTTCCATATAAACCTGTGCCAATCCGTAATAAACAGGAAAACGTTTTTCTTCAGGAATCTTCAATGAATCACAGTAAGACAAAGCTTTACGATACCACATCGCGCCTTTATCATAATGACCGGTACGGACAAAAGCATCAGCCAAATTAATAGAAATATCATGAAGCATATCTCTGTTACTACCCTTCAAACGATAATCAAATGCTTTTTGAAAACATACCACTGAAGAATCTGTCAACCCTTGACGAGCACATACATTACCCCGCATATTGTAAATCTCAGCATACAAATCATTAATTAACGATGACGGTTCAGCTCCATCGCAAAATACTTCCGCTCTATCCATGCTAAGTTTAGCCGAATCCATCTCGGATTTAAACATATATGCTTTTGCCAAAAGAACAAGATAATGGTAATACGCCACACTATCTGTGGCAACCGACATTTGCCTGGCAGTCCGGGTACATACATAACTAGGATTTTTTGACAATGAATCAATTATAAAATCATAATACTGCATATAGATATCCATTTGGGTCTTTTTATAAGTTCCGGAACTTGTACAAGATACTCCCCATATACAAAATAATACACTATACCATAAAAATTTAAATATCAAATGTATGTTCTCCATCTTATCCTCCTTCATAGCTTATTGACAAACATAAGCAAAAATAAACACAACCATATACTTTTATTAAAATTTATTTGACCCAAACAGCCTTTTAGATAAAATTTACACAAAGATGAAGATTCACTTTGTCATGTCATGAAACATCCCTACCTTTGAAAAAAGAATTTATAAACGAAGAAACATGGAAACACTATCTAATTCTATCCTGACTGTACAAATAGCCGAGCATGGCGCCGAGCTTCAAAGTATCAAAAAGGATGGCAAAGAATATCTTTGGCAGGGCGACGCTAAATTTTGGGGACGGCGTTCACCTGTCCTTTTCCCTATAGTAGGACGTGTGTGGAACAATAAATACCGTCATGCCGGAAACACTTATGAAATAGGACAACACGGTTTTGCACGTGATATGGACTTCAAACTAACCTATAAAGAAGACAAAGGAGCTGTATATTGGTTGGAAAGCACTCCTGATACATTGGGCAAGTTTCCTTTTCCCTTCCGCCTGCTGGTGGGATATTTATTGGAGGAAAATAAAATCACCGTAAAATGGCGTGTAGAAAATCTGGGAGCTATGGATATGTATTTCCAGATTGGAGCACACCCAGCTTTCTATTTCCCCGAGTTCGATGCTGCTACAAAGGATCGTGGCTTCTTTGTTTTTGACCGAAAGTCTGACTTAGAATATATCATGCCAACCGAAAAGGGGTGCGTATCACCAGAACGTCATGTACTAAAATTAAACAAAGAAGGGCTGATGCCAATTGATATTCATACTTTTGATTGTGACACTTATATTTTTGACAATAAACAACTGAAAAAAATAACCTTACTGGATAAAAAGAAAAAGCCCCATATCAGCTTGGAATTTAATTCTCCATTGGTAGCTTTGTGGTCTCCTACCAAGACACATCCCGATTGCCCATTTGTTTGCATTGAACCATGGTATGGACGTTGCGATTCTGTAGGGTATTCGGGCGAATTAAAGGACCGTGAATGGATACAGAAATTGGAACCAAAAGAAACGTTTGATGTAGAATATAAAATCATTATAGAGTAATAAAGAATAACGGGGTATGCACGATGAGTCACACCCCGTCTTTTTTGCTTACCGACTTCCCAAATACAAAAATATCATACCAATAAGTACCAGTGCCAAATCCACAGCCTTGCTTTTAAGATTCTTCTCACGGAATACCATTGCACCAAATAGAAAAGAAACAAGCACACTGCCACGCCTTACCATAGATACTATGGAAATCATTGCACCGTCCAAGCTTAAGGCATAGAAATAAACAAAATCAGCTGCCGACAGAAAAATAGATATCAGAATAATACACCAATGCCAATGAAACGGAGTGGTAGATTTGCGCTTCGGCCACCATAACAACATCAAAACACCTCCCATCATAAACAATTGATAGATATTATACCATGACTGTACAATCATTCTATCCAGTCCGATACCTCCTTGATCGACAGGCGCCATGAGATACTTGTCATAAAGCCCGCTGACCGCTCCCAACACAGCTGCCATTACCACATAATAAATCCATTTATTATGTTTGAAATCTATTCCCTCTTTCTTTCCGCTGCGGCTCAGCATAAAAAAAGAGAAGACAGCCATCAGCACACCAATCCATTGGTAAAAATTCAATCGCTCACCAAAGACCACTAAAGCTCCCACCAACACCATCACCGGACGAGTAGCGTTTATAGGTCCCACAATTGTGATAGGCAGATTCTTCATCCCAAAATATCCCAATATCCACGACGAAAGGACAATAACAGATTTCAACACCACATAGCGATGCACCTCCCACCCTGCAACAGGCACATAAAAAATAGAATCCTCCAATATTCCCGGCCTCCACACTGACAATACAATAAAAGGAAGAAATATCAAACTAGAGAACAACGTATTCAGAAATAATACCGGAATAACCGCATTGTCCTTCAACGACTGTTTCTTAAATACATCATAGAATCCCAGCAATGCAGCCGAGAGAAATGCCAAAAGTAACCACATCATATCTTTTACCTTATTTAAAACAGAAGGCAAAGTTACAACAAAAAATAAACAAAGAAGTGTAGATTTTGATATAAATGGCACGGAAATAAAAGAAAAGGGGGATAGAGAAATACATCTCCACCACCCCTTCTTTTATTTATGAATATTCTCTCAGACTTTCGCCCGATGCTTATACTCGATTAAATTCCCAGTGATTTTCTTACGGCTTCCACCTTTTCCTCAGCAGCTGCATTAGCAGCATCGAAACATTTGTGGCAACCCATTTCACCTTTTACTTCCACATAAAATTTGATTTTAGGTTCTGTTCCTGACGGGCGAACTGAAATCTTAGTTCCATCTTCCGTAAAATATTGCAATACGTTACTAGCCTCCGGCATATCTATTTCTGTTATATTCCCGTTACCATCTGTCACCTTCAAAGTTTTAAAGTCCTTGACAAGAACAACCTTAGAACCGCCTATTTCTCTCGGAGGATTAGAACGGAAGTTTTCCATCATTGCCTTAATCTCTTCTGCCCCGCTCTTTCCTGGTTTCACAACATTCACAGTAGTTTCTTTTGAGAAACCATACTCCACATAAATATCAAGCAAAACTTCGAACAAGGTCTTGCCCTGGTCTTTTGCCCAAGCACAAATCTCCGCCAACAATGTACAAGCAGAAACAGCATCTTTATCACGGACAAAGTCTTCGGCCAGGAATCCGTAGCTTTCTTCACCACCTCCGATGTATTGCTGTTTGCCTTCACGCAAACGGATTTCACGTGCAATCCACTTGAATCCGGTATAGCAATCCAACATTTCGATGTGATTCTTGTCTGCGACAGATTTAATCAGTTCCGTAGTAACGATAGTCTTCACAATGAAATCATCATCCTTCATCTTACCCATCGCAATACGGTTCTTTATTATATAATACAAGAACAGCAAACAGGTTTGGTTACCATTGATCAGCACCCATTCTCCTTTGTCATTTTTACAAGCCATACCTACGCGGTCAGCATCCGGATCGCTAGCCATTACAATGTCAGCGTCTATTTTCTTAGCCAAATCAATAGCCATAGACAAAGCCTCGGCATTTTCCGGATTCGGAGAGACAACAGTCGGAAAATCGCCACTCTTCACCATTTGTTCAGGCACGGTATGTACATTTTCAAATCCCCATTGCTTCAATGCACGCGGAATCAACATCATACCTGTACCATGAATCGGAGTATACACAATTTTCAAATCCTTCTGACGCTTGATCACTTCAGGATCAATAGAAATTGTTTTCACTTTATTCAAATAGACGCTGTCTACCTCTTCGCCCACAATCTGAATCAGATCCTTGTTACCTTCAAACTTGATGTCAGTAGCCGATGAAATCTTGTTCACCTCATCAATGATACCCTTATCGTGCGGAGCCAATACTTGTGCACCATCATCCCAATAAGCCTTGTAACCATTGTATTCTCTCGGATTATGAGAGGCAGTAATATTGATACCGCTCTGGCAACCGAAATGACGGATAGCAAATGACATTTCAGGAGTAGGACGCATATCTTCAAACAAATATACTTTAATACCGTTCGCAGAAAAGATATTGGCAGAAATTTCCGCAAACAAACGGCTGTTGTTACGGCAATCATGACCTACCACAACAGATATCTGATCGAGATCTTTAAAATTTTTATTTAGATAATTGGACAAACCTTGAGTAGCAGCACCTACCGTATAAATATTCATACGGTTACTGCCCACGCCCATAATACCACGCAAACCACCTGTCCCAAACTCCAAATCTTTATAAAATGCTTCAATCAAATCAGTCTTATCGGGATTCGCCAACATTTTCTTAATTTCAGCCTGTGTTTCGGCATCATAAGCAGGTGTTAACCATTTCTCTGCTTTCTCTGTCACTTGCTTTATCAATTCTTCATTTTCCATAATTTTTTGTTATTTATAAGGTTTATAATTACATCCGATTTTTACGTCTTGACAAATGTAAAAGAATTAAATTAAAAATCCTAGAAATTTGAAAGAAGAAAATTAGAGATATAAAGGATTATCCCCCTAAAATAATCTGTCATAAAAAAGCAGAAGACCATACAAGGTAAAAAAACACTACTATATAACAGTCAGAAAAGTTCCCAGGCATCCTGAATACAATCTAAAAAACTATCTTATTATGCACAGGAGCAGGATCATAACCTGCCCCTCCACTAATTAATCAGACTTTCAGAACATACAAAAATATATCCTATTTCATCTTATAGCGTTCACCGGTGGCCTTTACCAGTTCTTCCAAAAATTCTTTGGGATACCCCGGACGTACCAAAGGAGCGCAATGACCGGTTTCAGGACGAAGTATGGTTCCATCTTTTGCCATCTTTTTCACAGCACCGTCATTATACTTCACAATCAAAAATTCGCCCAATTTCTTCCAGCTGTCTATTGCCGATTCGGCTGTCATGCAACTATAGTTAGTCAAGAACTCTTTTGCCTTTACAGGATCTTTTTCATATAAGCTCATGGCAGAAGATTCAATGCCAGCCTGTGCATTCGCATAAGTATCTTCCAAATTATTTTGAACGGCACGCATATCATCAATCATCAGGCTATAACGTGGACGAATCATATCGGCCACCCAATTATAAATCCAAAATGCAGAGTCCCATGAAAAAGTTACACAGTCGGCTTCTTTACCGCTATAACAGTCAGGAATACGATCCGAACAACAATATACAGGAGCAAACACTGTCATATTAGCATCATCTGTTCCAAACCATAATACTCCCCCTATTGCATCGGGCAGGTTAGCACGCATCTGTGCCACAAAAGTGAAAGCCGTTTGCTGAGTCGAAATGGGACGTTCATTGAAATATTCCTGATCTCCTACTTTAAAACTCAAGGGAGACAGACGATAAGGAGTTTTAAACGGACCGGCACCGGGATCATTAGTTATATCCAGTGGAGTACCCTCATAGTGATCGCGCATAGCCGCTTGTACATCACGTACTGAAAGTTTACGGGAAGGCTTGATATAAAGAGGCATCGGTTCTTTGCTGTCCCCCTGAATATAAGGAAGATAGGTATCTCCCACCGACTTGTTGAACATATTATAGAAACTCCATACACGCGCTTCACAGAACCGTACACCACCAAAATCTAAAGGATTATATGCCGCCGAGAAACTGAAATCTTTATTCATACCGTCAAAATAACCTTTTTCACGAGCGAAAGAAATCACATCCGGAGAGTAAAGACAATTATCCTTGTCATTCATATTGAACTGATGAATCCGGCTCTGATTAGCATGTGCGGCAATACAATCATCCGGTATACGGACTGCTACCCATACAGCACCTTTCACACCGGGACCCTTACCGATCATCTCCAAAATCCAGACTTCATTGGGATCAGCGATACTGAATGATTCGCCACTGCTATAATAACCATATTCTTTTACTAAATCCGTCATTACCTGTATGGCTTCTTTAGCTGTACGAGAACGCTGGAGAGCTACATAAATCAAACTTCCATAATCCATAATACCGGTAGAATCAACCAATTCCTCCCGTCCACCAAAAGTAGTTTCACCTATGGTTACCTGAAATTCATTCATATTACCTATCACATTATAGGTTTGACGCGCTTCTTTTATTTGCCCTAAATATTTGCCCGAATCCCAATCATAGATATCACGCATGGTTCCTTTTTCATGCATACCGGCAGGATAGTGATACAACTCGCCAAACATTCCGTATGAATCAGCGGAATAAGAAACGATAACAGAACCATCAACCGAGGCTCCCTTACCTACAATCAGGTTAGTGCATGCCAAACTCTCTGTTATTGCCGCCAATAGAAAGGCAGCACCTAAAATCAGTTTATTCTTCATTAATATATAACTTTTTAATTGTGTATAATACTTATTTTACCATCAAAATTCATATTCCTCTTTTGTTTCGTTTCCACAATAATCTGTCACCACCAATTCCAATTTATGGGCGACTCCTTTTTTTAACCGTTCAGGATGCTTCATCCACAATTTCGCATTTTTGGAACTGAAACCGAATAAGGCAAATTCGCCGTCTATCTTCACCTTATAATCCTTAATACCCGTTTCCGCATCTCCTATTTTGAACTGAACCTTACCTGTCTTCCATTGTGCCTTATTTAATGGGGTCACTCGTGGAGACAAAGTATCTATAGCTACGGTATAGGTTCCCAGTTCACGGATGGAAGTCTTCATCCAACCATTTTCATAAATTCCTCCTGCTGAACCTTTCCTTTTTCCCCACTTACGGGCCACATAATATTTCGACGTATCCTCTACAGGAAGATGGCGTACCCCGATCATCAGCGTGCACCCAGCCTGCAAAGCTACTGGCTCATCGTGCAACTGGTACTCGTAAGATATTGCGGCTGTATCTTTAACCACATGACAGTTCAGTGCCACATCCTCATACAACATTCCTCGGGGGATAACCAGTTCCATACCCGGTTCCTGAACCACATTACCTTTATTCCATGCCAAATAATGTTTTACCTGCGGATGATATTCCTCTATCGGCTGCCTACGGCCACGCACAATGAAACGATAAGTCGACTTATTCCCGTATAAATCAGCTAATTCATAACGAAAATGATAATCACGTTCTTCATCAATCGTAACCACCCCTCCTTCATCATTGGCTTGCAACATGCGCAAACTATTTCCGGGAAGAATCTGTGAGCGCATCACCCAATTATGCCTCTTTACATTCTCCTCATAGTCTGTCCAGGCATTAATCATCCGGTTCTCTTCGGGCAAAACGCCATCCACCGTACTGCGAAAAACTTCTGTCGTATCCACATAGAGTACCACGGAACGCACACCATAATTATTATGTGTGCCATCCATATAGTCGTATGCCTTAATGCCAGCGGCTATTTTCCCCCAAGCAGAAACCGGTTGTCCCAAAGAAGCAACAGATATGGATTTTTTTCTTTGTGAGCCTTCCACAACTCCAGCGCCCCGCTGCGGATAAAGCATAATCATTGACGCACGTGGCGGAGTAGTGTCTTTAATTTTATCGGTATAGAACTGTAAGGGATCTATCAATTCACCAGTATCCGTACGGCGTATCTCCATATGCAGATGCGGTCCGAAAGAATACCCTTCATTACCGCTTAAAGCAATGATTTCTCCAGCTTTGAAACTGACCTGATGAGGCTCGAATTTCAAATCCACAGCAAAAGTTTCATGCCGATATTGATATTCCTCCACCACTTTTGCCACTGCAGAAGCAAATTTCAACACATGTCCATATACTGAAGTATATCCATTGGGATGCGTAATAAAAATAGCCTGCCCATATCCTCCGGGAGTAACCAGTACACGGCTCACATATCCGTCGGCAATGCAATGAATAGGTTTTCCCACCTCTCCCTGGGTTTTAAAATCCACTCCTCCATGAAAGTGGTTAGAACGCAGTTCACCGAAATTACCGCTCAGAATAAGCGGAAAATCAAAAGGAGGACGGAATACAGGAGCAGCCGGTTCTTCCTGTGCCCGTACAGCAAGAACACTGCCCAAAGCTGCTATGATTATATAATTTCGTAAAGTCATTTTCTTTATTTTATGGAGAACTCATCACAAAAATTTTGAATCTCTCCGCAAACTTACAAATAAAAAACAGAATATCCCTTAAAACAATGTTGCTAAACATACATTTATTACGAAAAAAACATATCCGGACAAAACCTACTTTTCTGACATTTTGTTATCTTTGAGGCAGTCAAACCCCCTTAAATGTGACAATTATGATAGTAGGAATTCCTAAAGAAATCAAAAACAACGAGAATCGTGTATCATTAACCCCTGCAGGAGCACACGAGTTGGTACAGAGAGGTCACACGGTGTATATACAACACACCGCAGGTATAAACAGCGGATTTTCCGATGAAGAGTATGAGAAAGTCGGAGCGCGTATCCTTCCTACTATAGAAGATGTGTACGCCATTGCCGAGATGATTATAAAAGTCAAGGAACCCATCGAATGTGAATATAACCTGGTACGTAAGGGCCAACTGGTATTTACATACTTCCATTTTGCCTGTGACAAAGAATTAACGGAGGCAATGATGCGTAGTGGTTCAGTATGCCTAGCTTACGAAACTGTAACAGACAAACAAGGAGGACTGCCTCTGCTGATTCCCATGAGTGAAGTGGCGGGACGAATGTCCACTCAGGAAGGAGCACGTTTTTTGGAGAAGCCTCAAGGAGGACGTGGCATCTTGCTAGGTGGAGTTCCCGGTGTCAAGCCAGCCAAAGTGCTGGTATTAGGCGGCGGCATTGTAGGAACCAATGCAGCTTTAATGGCTGCAGGATTAGGGGCTGATGTCACAATCTGTGATATTTCATTACCCCGCCTGCGTCAGTTGAGTGAGTTCATGCCTAAAAATGTAAAAACATTATTCTCGTCCAGCCACAATATAGAAAAAGAACTGCCAACAACTGATTTGATAATCGGTGCAGTTCTTATCCCCGGTGCAAAGGCTCCCCACCTCATAACACGCCCTATGCTGAAACTGATGAAAAAGGGTACTGTACTGGTAGATGTGGCCATTGACCAAGGAGGATGTTTTGAAACCTCCCATCCCACAACTCATGCCGAACCCATTTACGAAGTAGACGGTATCATCCATTACTGTGTGGCAAATATTCCGGGAGCCGTGCCGTGTACTTCAACCTTGGCATTAACCAATGCTACACTGCCATACGCTATCAGATTGGCAGATCTTGGTTGGGAAAAAGCTTGCGAAAACGATCCGGGACTAAAAAACGGCTTGAATATTGTAAACGGAAAGATTGTGTTTCCGGCCGTAGCAGAAGCCTTTGGCTGGAAAATTTAATAAAGTATGGATCCTAATGGAAAAAGGAAGGCCTATCATGAAAGGTCTTCCTTTTTTACGGAATAACATTTATAAGGATTATCATCTCATGATTTTTCAAGCACTTCCTCTACGGATTCTTCCCGCTGTTTCTTCCCAATCCGACTTACAATCCAAATGCTGACTTCGTAAAGCAAATACATAGGCACAGACACCATCATCAATGTAAAGACATCTGACGTAGGAGTGATAACAGCTCCAACTATCAGAATAATAACAATAGCATGACGACGATACCGCTTCATAAAATCAGCCGTAAGAAATCCCAGTTTGGCAAAAAGCCAACAAAGGACAGGAATCTCGAAAACAATCCCCATCATCAGGCTCATCATCATCAATGTATCCATATACGAAGACAAAGTAATCGTGTTCTCCACTTCCATACTGACCTGATAGGTAGCAAGAAAACGGAAAGTAAGAGGGAAAATCAAAAAATAATTCAAAAGAACTCCCATCATAAAAAGAAAATAGCCCCACCCTACAATCCGGGTAGAATATTTCTTTTCATTCTCGTATAAAGCCGGCGAAACAAAACGGAACAACTGATAAATAACATAAGGAGATGCCAGCAAAAAACCCGTATAAAAAGACACGCTCATATGAGTAATGAATTGAGCCGCCAATTGGGTATTGATCATTTTCACATAAAACACTTCCGGACATAATGAAGGCATAGCCATGAAATCAGCTATCCGGCAAAAAAAACGATAAATAATGAAATCAGCATTCTTAGGCGCTAGAACAATAGCAAAAAGCTCATCCTTAAACAAGAATGCTACCAACATTAGAAATACCACAGCCACTGCAATACGGAACAAGACATGGCGCAGTTCTTCCAGATGATCCCAAAAAGTCAGTATCTTCTGCTGTTGTTCCATCATTTGTCACTCTTTCGTTTCCCCTTTCTTATCTTTTCCATCTATATCATCCTCCACCCCGTTCATCCCTTCCTTAAAACTCTTAACCCCTTTGCCCAACCCCTTCATCAGTTCGGGTATCTTCTTCCCACCAAAGAATAAAAGAACAATCAATGCAATGAATAATATTTCCTGCATTCCTAATCCTAAAAATAATAATGTGCCTGTCATTTTATCTATTAACTATTAAATGATTTATCAAAAACCAAAGTCATCCATTTACCGGGATCTCCATCCATGACAGCTACCAGAACATAGCCAGCGCCACCATTTTCAGGCTGTTTCACAATTTGCAGCATAACATCAAATGTTTACAACTTATCTTTTTGCAATAGCTTTCAACAAAGCATAGCCACCAAAAATCTGGAGCAACATGCCCGGAATTCCAATCCGGAAATCCTGTGCCGCCAAATAGAAATCACCGACAAGAGCCCATTCTATCAAGGTACCCACCACCTGATATGCCATAACAGTCCCCAGCAATGCAGGAATCGTAATCTTACGGAAACGATCTGCCATATATCCCGCCACCAACGCCAACAATACCGACTTTACCAATATAGCCGGAAGTATGGTCACAGAAGGCATTCCAAACAAGAAACTATTGACAAGCGGAGAAAGAACAGCCGTCAACATCCCCACTTTGAATCCATATTTATAAGCACCTATTAATGTGAAGAAATAAATGGGTAACATAGCAGGTCCACCCAAATGCACCAAATGACAAAGTTGCGGCAATACCACATTACCTACAATAAACACGAATGCAAATAAATAAGTATTTGCGTTTGTGTAATTTAACGAATAGAGTTTTGTTGTTGATTCCATGAATACTAACCTTTCATTTAATTTCTGCAAATATAATCATTTCATAAAGCAAGCTCAATCTTTTTTTTCCCTTTTCTTGTTTATATTATCAAATATTCTTCTATCTTCGCAATAGATTGATAAAATTACAACTATGAAATATTATAAATTCATCTATTTTTTAGCCTTCGTCCTTGGAATGTCAACATGGGCACAGGCACAAAGCACTCCTTGTACCGGAAATGCATATAGCACAAACGCAGACTTCTTCCGTGCCTCAGCATCAGCTCAGAGCGGTGATGCCACTGCCTCCAAAAAGAAGGCGGTCATTGCAGCCCGTACCGCAATAACCAGCCAGATCAAAGCAAAGGCGGAAATGGCTGCCAAGTCTCAAAAAAAATTCGGTAATGCAGAGTGGGAACAGTTCTCAGATCTGATCCATATGGCTACCCAGCAAGAGGCTGCTAACTTAAAAGTAATCTGTGAAAACAGCCGGCAGAGCGGTGGTAAATATAAAACAGACGTTGTGGTAGAATTGCCTAAAGCAGGAGTTCTGTCCACAATCATCAACCAAATAAAAAGTGATGATAAATTAAAAGGACTTTTTGAAGAAAGCCAGTTTAAGCAAGCGTTTTAAAGCCACTTGAATCCATCAGAGGAGTCAATGCAGTTTAAAAGGAAAACCTATTACATCAACCTAATCTTGACAGATTTATGGAAAAGTTGTACGATTACCTTCCCCAGCAATTGGTTACTTTCATTCTGGTGACCTTGTTCTCTTTACTCATCGGTTTATCCCAACGGAGAATCAGCCTGAAACGAGAGGGGGAAACTACGCTTTTCGGCACAGACCGGACTTTTACTTTTATCGGCATTTTGGGATATCTCCTCTATATACTTGATCCTAAGGAAATGCATTTATTTATGGGAGGCGGAATAATTTTAGGTATGTTACTGGGCATCAATTATTATGTCAAGCAATCCCAGTTCCACGTGTTTGGAGTGACAACAATCATCATCGCCCTTATCACCTATTGTATGGCTCCTATCATAAGTACACAACCTTCCTGGTTTTACGTGATGATGGTAGTCACCGTGCTTCTTTTCACAGAAATGAAACACACCTTCACAGAACTTGTACAACGGATGCAGAATGATGAAATGATCACACTGGCAAAATTTCTGGCTATCAGCGGTATCATTTTGCCCATGCTACCCAAGGAACCTCTCATACCGGGTATCAATCTCACTCCATACACCATTTGGCTGGCTACTGTAGTCGTATCGGGTATCTCCTATTTGTCCTACCTGCTGAAGCAATATGTTTTCCGCGAATCAGGCACTTTGGTTTCGGGCATTATCGGTGGTCTGTATAGCAGCACCGCTACCATTTCCATCCTTGCCCGCAAATGCAAACGGATACAAGCGCATGAAATACCGGAATATGTATCTGCCATGATGCTTGCTGTCAGCATGATGTTCTTACGTTTCATGATTTTGATCCTTATATTCAGCACTTCCATCTTTCTGAATATTTACCCCTATCTGCTCATCATGTCTGCAACCGCCGCCGGCATCGGCATATTCATCCATAAAAAGCATACTATAAAAGGCGAGCGCGAAGTTATTGAAGAAACGGAAACGGAAAGTAATCCACTGGAATTCAAAGTCGCTCTGATCTTTGCTTTATTATTTGTAGTATTTACATTTCTGACTCACTATACATTGGTTTATGCAGGAACAGGAGGTTTGAGTATTCTCTCCATTGCAACAGGATTAAGTGATATCACTCCTTTCATACTAAACCTGTTACAAGGCGGAAACATTCCGGCAACCATTGTAGGGGCCTGTATCATGCAAGCTATCATCAGCAACATCGTAGTGAATATGTTCTATGCCATATTTTTTTCCTCCCGCAGAAAAGAAATGCTGCCTTATGTATGGAAAGGATTCCTCACTGTCATTGGAGTAAACGCTGTACTATTACTCATCTATTACTTCTAAATTATATTCTCATAAAAAAACATGCGGATAACAGGATTTTTCAGACAATCCATATCATCCGCATACTTTTTAATATTCTAATAAATCCCTATCAGAAAAGTAGAATATAAGCCAATGAACTAAGACTGATCACCGCCCAAAGAGCAACACCTTGAATCAGAGGTTTCATACCTACTTGCTTCAATACATCCATAGACAAGGAAGCTCCAATAAAGAACATGGTAATAATCAATCCTTTACGTGCCAGTCCGGAAACAGCCTGCCCGAATTGAGGCACACCATCCAGCACATAAGTATTCAGAATGATAGCCACAACAAAATAAAGGATAAACCAAGGAATGCTTACTTTCTTACCGCTTCCCTTGAAAATAAAAGAAGTAGCGAATGCCAAAGGAATAATCCAAAGTGCACGGGTCAGTTTGATTGTTGTCGCCACTTTCAACGCCTCTTCACCGTATGCCGCACCTGCTCCCACCACAGAACTCGTATCATGAATAGCAATAGCTGCCCAAGTACCAAACTGTTGTTGATCTAACCCAAACATATGGCCTAACACCGGAAAAATAAACAAAGCGATGGCATTCAATACAAAGATAGTAGCCAAAGCCACAGACATCTCACTATCTTTAGCTTTCAATACAGGACCCACAGCAGCAATAGCGCTTCCCCCACAAATTGCAGTACCCGAACTGATAAGATAAGCCGTATCACGATCTACCTTCAAAAGTTTATGCCCTATAAACATACCTATAATCATTGTACCGATTACAGAAATGATCGTGAATTCCATTCCTTCCTTACCGGAAGCCAGAGAAGCCTGAAGATTCATACCGAACCCCAATCCCACTACAGAATATTGCAACAAATATTTAGAAACCTTTTTATTGAACTTAGGATAGGCCTGTCCGCAAACTAATGCAAATATCAACCCCAGAAATAAAGATACGGGGGGAGTGACCCACTGGGAAAATGAAGCCAATACCGGAATATAGTCCATCAACAAAAAGACCGTTAACGTGGAAAGCAAACCTACATAAATAGTTTTGCTGTTTTGCTGTAAAGCTGTTACTGAAATCATATATTTTACTTTTTAACATTATTTCTCCATTTCGGGATGCAAAGGTAATATATGTTTCAAAAACAATCTAATCGTTTTTAATTATAAGTTATAACTTTTCCTTATAATGATTGGCAAATTGCATGAACAGAGCCGGGAGCCCTGTATCCTGCCCTTGCAATTGGACAAAATCAAATTCACGAAACATCACCAGGTCTTTTATATCCAATACTTTAAACTTCCCTGAATACAGTTCTTTATTAATAGACCGGATAGACAAAATCCCCATGCACTCACTATTTTCCAGAAATAATTTAATGCTCTCTGTACTTCCCAGGTGCATACGGATAGTAAGGTCCGATAACTTTATGTTGTGTTTATGCAAAGCGGTAATCAATACATCCAATGTTCCCGAACCTCTTTCACGAAGTACAAGAGGAACTTCTTTCAATTCATCCAAAGTTATCTCATCATAATCCATCCACTTACTATGAGTATGGACGATAGCCACCAGCTCATCTTGCAGAAAAGGAGTATATTTCAAATTAGGTTGCCGGGTATTTCCCTCTACCAGTGCCAAATCTATACGATGTTCCTGCAATGCCTTTTCCACCTCAGAGGAGTTCCCGCTGAAAAGTGATAAAGACACTTGCGGAAACTTCTCGATGAAGCGGGCCAGCAAAGGGGGAAGCACATATTGGGCAATTGTAGTACTGGCTCCCAAGCGCAACTCACCGGTATGCTCATTACGTAATAAGTTCATCTCGTACTCCAAGCGTCCGTAATCTTCCAAAATTTTCTCACAATGCTCCAACAACAACCTGCCTGCATCAGTCAGCAAGATCTTGTTCCCCATTCGCTCAAAAAGGCGTGTCTGGTACATCGTCTCCAATTCCTGAATATGCTTGGTTATAGCCGGCTGACTAATAAACAGCTCTTGCGAAGCCTTTGTAAAGCTGAGGTTTTTCGCAACACTACTGAATACTCTTAACCTGAAATCAGACATGTTTTTTAATGATTATAGTTCGTCTGCTTTAATTCCTAACGACTGTAAAACAGCGAATCCAAACATCTCCCACTGATAAGCGACTTCACTGGTTGGAGGATTCATACCGAATACCGTCATTTTTTCTTTTCCGTCCACCTTATTTAATATAGCAGGAACTTTATCTCCATATTCTTCTTCGGCAGGGACAATAATCACCCGTTTCACCTCTTTTGCATCAACCACCACTCTCAAAGACTCCAGAAACAACTCTTCGCGACTAGCCATATCCGATGGTTCGAAAGAATAAAGTGCAAACTCTCCCAACTGGCTTTTGAAAGCCACGTTATTTAATTCCTTTTCCAAATCCGACGGCTGAAAAGCATCCATTTTCTTACTTTCCTCGTCATAAATAAATAATACCTGAACTGCATTCTCCCCCAAGGGTATTCCACTATCCAGTGACAGACATTCCAACAACACCGGTAAATCCGCTTTCGGCAACTTACGGCCCACCACGTCACCAAAATGTTTGGATAAATCACCCGCCACCCTGTCTACATAGGCTACATCCACCAGAATTACAGTATCTGCAAACTTTATTTCATTTGTCATCTCGTTTTCATTTTATGATTTCGATGCTAAGATAGCAATTATCATCTGCTTGCAAAAAGAGTTATCTGCCTTTTTGTGTACAATTCGGACTTTTTTTCATTTAAAAGCCGGAAAGCCTGCCATTTTGTCTTCTTATTTTACTTCATTAGCTTTCTTTTTCTTTTTGGCAAACTATTTGACGATTATCAAATGAAATCGCAAAAGCCACTGAACAAAGCAGTGACAGTTACGTTTTCAATAGGTATTTGAATAATATTTAGAAAGGAGATACAATATGAATTTTAACAACTTCACAATTAAATCACAGGAGGCAGTGCAACAAGCGGTGAACATAACTCAAGCCCGCGGACAGCAAGCTATCGAGCCTGTGCATCTGTTGGCCGGAGTACTGAAAGTAGGTGAAAACGTCACCAACTTCATTTTCCAGAAATTGGGAATGAACGCCCAGCAGATCGCATTGGTCATCGACAAGCAAATTGACTCGCTGCCTAAGGTTTCGGGAGGAGAACCTTACCTTAGCCGTGAAAGCAACGAGATATTACAAAGAGCCGTACAGTATTCCAAAGAGATGGGTGACGAATTCGTTTCACTGGAAGCTATTATCCTAGCCTTGTTGAATGTAAAGAGTACTGTCGCTACCATATTGAAAGACGCGGGAATGACAGACAAAGAGCTGCGCTCCGCCATAGCAGAACTACGTAAAGGTGAAAAAGTAACTTCACAATCCAGTGAAGACACTTATCAATCCTTAAGCAAATATGCCATTAATTTGAATGAGGCTGCCCGCAGCGGAAAACTTGATCCGGTTATCGGGCGTGATGAAGAAATACGTAGGGTATTACAAATATTAAGCCGCCGTACCAAGAATAATCCGATTTTAATCGGTGAGCCGGGTACCGGTAAGACCGCCATTGTTGAAGGCTTGGCACACCGTATCATCCGAGGTGATGTACCCGACAACTTGAAGAACAAACAAATCTTCTCATTGGATATGGGCGCACTGGTTGCCGGAGCCAAATACAAAGGTGAATTTGAAGAACGTCTGAAATCTGTTGTCAATGAAGTAATCAAAGCCGAAGGCAGCATCATCCTGTTTATCGATGAAATCCATACCTTGGTCGGAGCCGGTAAAGGTGAAGGTGCCATGGATGCCGCCAATATATTAAAACCCGCCTTGGCCCGTGGTGAGCTCCGCAGCATCGGAGCCACTACTTTGGACGAATATCAGAAGTACTTCGAAAAGGACAAGGCATTGGAACGCCGGTTCCAAACCGTTATGGTAGCCGAACCGGACACGCTGAGCACCATCTCCATTCTCCGTGGATTGAAAGAACGTTACGAAAACCATCACAAGGTACGTATCAAAGATGAAGCCATCATTGCCGCTGTAGAATTGAGTAACCGTTACATTACCGAACGTTTCCTTCCGGACAAGGCTATTGACCTGATGGATGAAGCTGCTGCCAAATTGCGTATGGAACGTGATTCCGTGCCTGAAGAACTGGATGAAATCTCACGTCACCTGAAACAACTGGAAATTGAACGTGAGGCCATCAAACGTGAAAAAGACGAGCCGAAATTACAACAACTGAATAAAGAGATTGCCGAACTGAAAGAACAGGAAACCTCTTACAAAGCCAAATGGCAGAGTGAAAAGGAACTGGTCAACAAGATTCAGCAAAACAAGCAGGAAATAGAACAATTGAAATTTGAAGCCGAGAAAGCGGAACGTGAGGGAGATTACGGTAAAGTAGCCGAAATCCGTTATGGAAAATTACAGGCTTTAGAGAACGAGATCAAGGATATTCAAGAAGACCTGAAACACAAGCAGGGTGACAGTGCCATGATAAAGGAAGAAGTTACCGCTGAGGACATTGCCGATGTTGTTTCACGGTGGACAGGGATACCGGTCAACAAGATGCTGCAAAGCGAACGTGACAAATTGCTTCATCTGGAGCAAGAATTACATTTGCGTGTGGTAGGTCAGGATGAAGCCATAGCAGCCGTATCCGATGCCGTACGCCGTAGCCGTGCCGGATTACAGGACCCGAAACGTCCGATAGGTTCATTCATCTTCCTGGGTACTACCGGTGTAGGTAAGACAGAACTTGCCAAAGCATTGGCCGACTACCTGTTTGATGACGAGAGTCTGATGACGCGTATCGACATGAGCGAATATCAGGAGAAACACTCTGTATCCCGTCTGATCGGAGCGCCTCCCGGATACGTAGGTTACGATGAAGGCGGTCAGTTGACAGAAGCCGTCCGACGCAAACCATACTCTGTGGTATTGTTTGATGAAATAGAAAAAGCACATCCCGATGTGTTCAATATTCTGCTGCAAGTTTTGGATGACGGACGTCTGACTGACAACAAGGGACGTACGGTAAACTTCAAGAATACAATTATCATCATGACTTCCAATCTGGGCAGCGCATACATTCAAAGCCAGTTCGAAAAGATTAATGACGAGAATCGCGAAGTGGTGATTGAAGAGACGAAGAAAGAGGTAATGTCCATGTTGAAAAAAACGATACGGCCGGAGTTTCTGAACCGTATAGATGAAACAATCATGTTCTTGCCTTTGAACAGAGAAGAGATAGAACAGATTGTGATGTTACAAATCAACGGTATCAAGAATATGCTGGCCGGCAACGGCATTACTTTGGAAATGACCGATGAGGCCGTCCGTTTCATTGCCAGCACAGGCTATGATCCCGAATTCGGTGCCCGTCCCGTGAAACGTGCCATCCAACGCTATTTGCTGAATGATTTGTCCAAAAAGCTATTGTCACAGGAAGTGGACCGAAGCAAACCGATTATCGTAGAAACAGCGGGTGACGGATTAAAATTCCGCAACTAGAATGTTACAAACAACCAGTAAAGATAAGGTCTTATCTTTACTAAGCAAAAGGGGTGTTCATCATGCACCCCTTTTTTCGTTAACTATAGCCCTCTATCTGCAATATTTTGAATATTTCCTTAACCAATATGTTTCCAATAGCTAAAAAACGGCAATAAGCTCATAAAACAGTTTAATCAGCCATCTCTACTTCCTTTTTTCATTTTTGTATAAGAAAAAGAAAACTGAAATACGGCAAGATTCAGAACAGCCTGTGTAGACTGGTATATTTTTACAATATTGAAAAACATAAGAAACTTATTCATCCGAAAAGAGTTCATTGAACTGGATAATCGTAAAAAAAGATAACCTACTGTTTTATTATCAAACATATACTGAAACTTCATACCTGTATGATATGTATCACTTGTAAGATATATAATCTTTCACCTGTAACATTACTAATCTTACAGCCCACACATTAGTAACGTGTCGCCCCACACGTTACTAACTTTCCGGCATGCAGGTTACTAACCTCTCAAACGTCCTGTTCTTTTCTGAAAAGAACAAGGTCTTTAAAAAAAAGAACAAGACGTTTTCATTGAAAGAACAAGAGCTTTTTAAAATTTGACCTGTTGTTTTTTTCCATAACGGTATCTACATGCCGAAACGCCTTATTTTTCCTTCAGATCTTTCAGCCCCTCCGCAAACACCCTGCCCGTCGGCATTCCGGCTGAAGGATTGAGGTTATGGAATCCTTCAGCCAAGTGGAAATGTTTCAGCCGGTTTTATTTTCGGAGGAGTGGTTGTTCTGAAGGATATTTTCCGGCTGAAACATTTCGTGAGGTATATCCTTCAGCCGGAATGCCGACGGGCAGGGTGTTTGCGGAGGGGCTGAAGCTTATGAAGGATTTTTCAGGATATTCTCTACAGGGCATTATAAACGACCGTATCCCACTGAAAAAGGTAATATATGTTCATAGACAAAGTATGTGTACTTCATCGGCAAAGTAAGTGGTGTTATTTCGCCAATGAAGTACACATACTTTTTTTACCAATAATGCCGGTAAACAAAAAGCCCGTCAAGCAGTTTACAATCTACTTGACAGGCCTTTCCCTTTCGCTTTATTTCAATTATTCAGCAACAGCTTCTTCCACTTTGTCAGCAGAATCTGCCGGAGCTTCTACAAATTCAGTAATACCATTGTTTACCAAAATATTGTACCATGAAATCAGTTTCTTGATATCTCCGTTATGGACACGGTCACGATCATAATTTGGCAAAACTTCTGCAAAATAAGCATGCAACTCATCGGCTGATGCTTTTTTATAATTGATAGAAGCAACCGCTCCATTCTCTTTCTTCTTTACCGCTTCCAGCACTTCGCTCAAAGGCACTTCTTCTGCATCTGTGTACATAGCAATATCCGCCAATGAGATAACTTTGTCATGAGCATAAGCAGGAACTCTTTTCTTAGCCGCGTCAACTGTTTCTACAATCAACATGTTCTTTCCTTGAGAAATCAATTTATATAATCCCGGTTTGCCCGCGATTGATAAAATGGTCTTTAACATACTATTCTATTTTATATTTATGGTTTGAGGAAGCAAAAGTACAATTCACCAATGAAACTCCCAAATTTATAGTATGAATTTTTCGGTTTTTAATTGTTCTACTATTCTGTTCAACTGGGGTATGAGCAATTGCACCCCGTCATTCACCACCGTGAAATCGGCCCGCCGACGCTTTTCTTCATCATCCATCTGGGCAGCAATACGTGCCCGGACTTGTTCCTCGCTGGCTCCGTCACGATACATGGCACGCTGTATACGCAGTTCTACAGGTGCATAGACCATTATTACCGCATCTACCGTATCCTGAAAACCGGCCTCATACAAAATAGCCGATTCCATACCCACTATCTCACACTTTTCCTGACGTTCCACCCATACGGTAAAATCTTTCCGTACCCGGGGATGGATAATGGAATTGATTTGGAGCACATGCGCCGGATTGGAAAACAGATAGGAAGCCAGCAACGGCTTGTTTAACAGACCATCCTTATAAACCTCCTCACCTAACAAAGCAATCAGTTCCCCACGAATTCCGGCATCGAAAACAGTAAGGCGTTTCGCTTCATTATCCGCATTATACACTGGGATATGCATATTCTCCAGCAAATGGGAAATGTATGATTTTCCACTGCCGATGCCACCGGTAACCGCTATCTTAATCATTGAATTTAATTCGTTGTTCTATCAAATAATCCACCTCCTTGGGATTCAAACGGACGTGGTTCACATATCGGGGGATGGATTTGAGATTGACCGGACACTTCTCCCCCTTATTGTTCAACAAAGACTCATAAGTCACCCCGATAAAGAAATCCTCGGAAGTGATGGACTTGAAATGACTCAGACCTACCTGAAAAGTCACCTGAACCTTGGAGGGAAAAGTGCGAAGTACTTTATCGGGCGGAAAATTGATGCCACGTATAGGCACCTCCACACTTTTTTCAGCGTAAATATCTACCAATAAAGTCACATCATCAAAAGAGGGAATGAATTTCGCTCCACGTACATCGGCCAGATTCACCCTGCGACGAACGGTGTCTGCCACATCTTCAAAGTTCAATGCCTGTGTATAAGCAGCCGTGATGGTATCCAAAATCTCTTGAGGAGCATAAACCATCACTGAATCCGGCGAGTAAATGATATCCGAGATATAATACTGACGGTCCAAAGCCACCTTGCCTTGCAATTTCACGGGCACCTTCTTTGCCTTCCCTTTTGTATAAATAAACTCCACAGTATCCGGCCGTATGGTCAGCAATTTGGTTGTCTGATTCAACTGGACCGAAATCTTTTTCATTAAAGCTGAAACCGGAATCCGGACACGACTTCCTTTATCCTCATAGTCCTTAAAGTCCACAACAATGGGATAGAATGTCTGTCCCAGCATATAGTTAGCCAATACAGTTCCCCTGTCTTTCACGCCAATACGCAGTTCGTCAGGAAGTTCGGAGGTCAGCACCACATCACTAGGTACATTCTTCAACCGTAACGGAACGGAGAATTCCGTTTCATAATCATCATTTAACACCTGAAGCAACCAAAAGCAGAAAGATACAAATACAAAAAACAAGAAAATCAGGAACTCCCTGCTATTACGGCTAAGCAGGAAGCTTCTGATTCTCTCTAAAGTCTTTAAATAGTAAATACGTATGTTCCTTTTGTCGAACATGTTGTTATGTCATTTACTTTGCCTGTTGTTGGTTGGATGCAGCATTAGCGAAGATAGAATTTCTATCAATTTTAATCTTAACGCCTGACGCTATTTCCAAAACAACCGTATTATCTTCTATTTCTTTTATCTTTCCGTATATACCACCTGCAGTGATCACTTCCTGACCCACTTCCAGGTTCTTGCGGAAATTAGCAATTTCTTTCTGTTTTTTATTCTGAGGACGAATCATGAAGAAGTACATAATAGCGAAAATGGCTACCATCATAATAAGGAAAGAGTAATCTCCTCCACCCCCTGCCTGCAGAAATACAAATAATAAGTTCATACTTTCTATGTTTTTTAGTTTATAATACCGTTATTCTTCAATAACAAACAAAGATATTAATTTTTTGTTAGCTTATTCTCTTTTTTTAATGAATTAACGATTCCATCCAAAGTACCGTTAATAAAGCCACCGCTTTTCGGAGTGCTGTACAGTTTGGCTATTTCCACGTACTCATTCAGTGAAACGCTGACCGGGATATTGGGAAAACTCAGGATTTCAGCCAAAGCGATCTGCATAATGACCACATCCATGAAAGCCACACGGTCTAAATCCCAGTTCTTTGTATTTTCGCTAATCAGATGACGATAATAATCGGCATTCAAGATAGTACGACGGAACAAACGGCGCGCGAAGTCTTGATCCTCCTCATCTTTAAATTCCGGCAACAATTCCTGTTTTGCACCATTCTTCTCATCGAAACGCTTGATGGTCTTCAACACAAAGGTATCCACGATTTCCTTATCATCATTCCAATACAAACTTTGGTCCTCCAAAACCTGATCCAGTTCGATATTATTGAAAATAATATTTTTATATAGCTTGCGCCACAATTCACGGTCTTCCTCATACGAAGAAGTCTCACTGGCCATATATTCCTTATATATATCGCTTTCTAAGATTTTATCACATAAAGTCTTTACGAAATCAGCTTCATTCTCCCAAGTTTTCTTCTGATTGTTCGAAAACTCCAGCAGCTGTTTGTTTACCTCCAGCTGTGCAATAAAGCGGTTTTCCACAAATTTGGTGTTGGGAAACAATTCTTCCTTAGTAGGGACCAGTTTGTTTTTCGCAGCATTCAGTCGTTTGTTAGCCTGTTTAGTTACCTCTACCATTAAAAGCAGCAGATAGTTGTATAAGTCATACGCTTTAGAAAGGCTGAAAAATAACTCTTTTTCCGCTGTATCCAAGTTTTTGCCTCCGTTCTGATAATAAGCATAGACTATCTGAACTATCTTAAGACGAATAAGAACTCTATTTATCATAATTCACATAAAATTATTAAGGAGTTGCAAAAGTAGGTATTTTCATTGATTTTACATAACATAATTACATTTTTTAATGTAAAATTTACATAGAGCTATCTAAATCGCTTTTTTCATCGAAGTTTATCCGCAAATTCTTTGCCCATTTAAAAAAAATGTCCAATTTTGAAGCCGATTTATAAAGATACTTAAGTTATGGAAGATTATAAAAAGAAAAGTGTAGTGGATGGTGACAAAGAAATTGTTTTTTCAAAAGCAATTAAAGCCGGCAAACGTATTTATTATTTAGATGTGAAGAAAAACCGAAAAGATGAAATGTTTTTGGCTATTACCGAAAGCAAGAAGATTGTTTCGGGAGAAGGTGATGACTCGCAAGTAAGCTTCGAAAAACATAAGATTTTTCTATATAAAGAAGATTTTGAGAAGTTCATGAACGGTTTACAACAGGCTATACAGTTTATTGCCGAAGAGCAAGGTCCTATTGAACCTCATCACACTGAAAATGAAGAACAGGAAACGACCGAAGACGCTCACAAGCCGCTTAGTCCGAATGAAATTAAAATAGATATCGATTTCTGATTCCAACCGATAAAGAAAGCACAATGATAAAAAAATTGTGCTTTCTTTTTGTCAAGTCGGAAATAAGCAGTAATTTTGCACCGCTTTTTCAAGCTCATCGTGTGATATACCACATCGTGTGATGGCGAATTAAGCAATAAGATCAACTTAATTTAGAGTAACACAAAAAATTAAAAAACAATGAAATCAATTGAAATTAAAGGTACTGTCAGAACAGACGTAGGAAAGAAAGCAACTCACGAATTGCGTAAGAACAATGGTGTTCCTTGTGTATTGTATGGAGTGCAGAAAGACGAAAACGGCTTGCCCGTAGCTACTCACTTCTCCGTGCCCACCGAAGGACTCCGTAACTTGGTATACACACCGCACATCTATGTTGTAGACTTGAACATTGACGGTAAAATAGTAAACGCTATTTTGAAAGATATCCAGTTCCATCCTGTAACGGATGCAATCCTTCACGTTGACTTCTATCAGATTGATGAAGCTAAACCCATCGTTATGGAAGTTCCTGTTCAGCTGGAAGGTTTGGCAGAAGGTGTACGTGCCGGTGGTAAATTGGCATTACAATTGCGTAAACTGAAAGTGAAAGCTTTATACAATGTAATTCCTGAACGTCTGGTTGTTGATGTAACTTCTTTGGGTCTGGGCAAGACTGTCAAAGTGGGCGAATTAAGCTATGAAGGTTTGGAATTGATTAACGCTAAAGAAGCCGTTGTTTGTGCAGTTAAATTGACTCGTGCCGCTCGTGGTGCTGCTGCAACTGCCGGCAAATAATCAGTAACCTTTTAATCCTTATCAATGAAATATTTGATTACAGGACTGGGTAATATAGGTGAAGAATACCGAAATACCCGTCACAACATAGGATTCACAGTATTGGACGCCCTTGCAAAGGCGTCCAATCTTGTTTTTACCGACGGACGTTATGGGGCTACTGCCACCCTCTCGCTCAAAGGACGCCAGCTTATCCTGCTGAAACCGTCTACTTACATGAACCTGAGTGGAAATGCAGTGCGCTACTGGATGCAGAAAGAAAACATTCCGTTGGAAAATGTGTTGATAGTGGTGGACGACCTCGCCCTTCCTTTCGGTACACTACGCCTGAAAGGAAAAGGCAGCGATGCCGGACACAATGGTTTGAAACATATAGCTGCTACGCTGGGTACACAGGATTATGCCCGTCTGCGCTTTGGTATCGGCAACGATTTTCCCCGTGGCGGACAAATAGATTTTGTATTAGGTCACTTCACTGATGAAGATTTGAAGACCATGGACGAACGTGTAGCAACGGCTTGCGACATAATTAAGAGTTTTTGTCTGGCAGGCATCAGTATAACAATGAACCAATACAATAAAAAGTAATGGCTGAAGCAAGAATTGATAAATGGCTGTGGGCCTCACGTATATTCAAGACCCGTACTATCGCTGCCGAAGCATGCAAGAAAGGACGGGTTTCCATCAACGGTACTCAGGTGAAGCCGTCGAGAATGATAAAGCCGGGAGAAGTGATACAGGTAAAGAAACCGCCTGTCACGTACTCATTTAAAGTTTTACAGGCAATAGAGAAACGTATAGGTGCCAAATTGGTTCCTGAAATTCTGGAGAATGTAACGACTCCGGAGCAATATGAATTACTGGAAATGAGCAGAATCAGCGGTTTTGTTGATCGCGCCCGCGGAACAGGGCGTCCCACCAAGAAGGACCGTCGCAGCATGGAAGAATTCATTACTCCTGAATATTTCGGTGATGATGACTTCGACTTTGAATTTGATTTCGAAGAACAAGAATAGATAGTGATTAATGGTTAGTGATTGTAGGTGTACGCATCTGCTATTAATCACTAGCCATTAACTACTATCTATCTGTTAATCATTTCACTACTACAGATTTTTCTTTATAGCTTCAATCATTTCTTGGTATTCCGCATCAGTCAGATAAACTTTTCCCGGATTCATCTGAAATACACCTCCATAATCAGGTCCGTCCACATACTTGGGAGCCAGATGAAAATGCAGGTGAGAAAGTTTGTCACTATATGCTCCGTAATTTATTTTTTCAGGGTGGAAAGCCTTGTCCATAGCACGGGTCACACGGGCTACATCTGCCATAAATGCATTACGTTCTTCATCACTCAGTTCAAACAAGTCGTTTACATGATCTTTATAAGCAACAAGGCAACGTCCGCGATAGGTTTGTTCCTTAAACAGGAATACGCGTGAAACACTCAGTGGCGCTATTTCAATCATTAAATTGTGCAATGTCTCATTGTTCTGACAATACAGACAATCTTTAGGATCACTTTTCATGGTTTTCTTATGTATTAAAATTAATTATTCTTCCTCTTTTTCTTTCTTACCCAACAAACGGTACACATCATCCCGTTCGCCTACCACCCATACCACATCTCCTTCCGTAAAAGGTACATTGATATCAGGGATCATCAGCGTACTATCTTCTTTTTCGACGCCTACCACCAGACATTTGTACTCATCCCGGATACCACTTTCTTTGATATTTTTACCCAAGAAAAATGAGTTACGATCTATAATGAACTGTTTCAGATTCATTTCACGCCTTTCCAAATCTTCCTCTTCAGCGGCGGCTGATACTCTTTCTGCCTGACGGGCAAACTCGCCCAACTGCTCATCCGTACCGATTACCTGTATGGTGTCACCGGGAAACAGACGTACATTCGCCCCCGGAATATTAATACGATGCATTCCACGAATGATAGATGCCACATGTACTCCGTATTTATGCCCCAAATTCAGCTCTCTTAATGTATATCCCGCCCATAAGGAATCCGCAGGTATCTCAAAATCCGAAAGATGTAAGTCGCGGGACAACAAATGTCCTTCATACTCAGGACGCTTCTGACCTGTGAACTCAGCATGCACATCTCTGAAACGCAAATTCTGAATAAAAGTACGCTCCATGAATATAGATTGCTTCTTCAGCCATCGCGAGAACATCATCATACCTACCAAAACAACGGCTATACCGATCAGCAAAGTCGTGGAAGTCTGAAAAAGTTTCTCTATAACAAACATCACAAACATGACAGCTATCACTATACGGAGTAAAATGGTAGAAATTAAGGGAGCCCGGTTGAAACGGCTATCCTGCCATAACGCCTGGAACTCTACAGAGTGGTTTTTTTTCATGATAATGGCACGCAAGAAAGGTGCGATGCAGACGATAGTAAAAACAGTTCCTGCCAGATTGGCCCAAAAGACAGGCAGACTAGCCCGGAACAATGGAATAATAAAATGGAATGAAAGTGTAATCATAGCTATACACAATACAGAATAAACAGCTACGATCCTAGCTATGGCAACCAACAATTTCTTCCAATTGTTTTCATGATTCACCGTTTGTGATCCCGATGAATAACGCTCAAGCATTTTTTTCCATTTGCCGGGCAGACGTTTCTCTACTATATGATAAGCAGGTATCGCCAAACGTATCATATACGGGGTCAGAAATGTGGTAATGACCGAAACAGCCACCACAATAGGATATAAGAAATCACTGGTTACTTTCAGACTTACCCCCAACGAAGCGATAATAAATGCAAATTCACCAATCTGGGTCAGACTGAAGCCACATTGCATGGCAACTTTCAACGGCTGTCCCGACAAAATCACACCACCTGTACCAAAAATAACCTGTCCAAGCAGAATGGCCAATGTAATAATCACAATGGGCCATATATATTCTACAATCATGGCAGGGTCTACCATCATTCCCACAGATACAAAGAAAATGGCTCCAAACAAATCCTTTACAGGGGCCACAAGCTTCTCTATATTTTCGGCCTCTACCGTTTCTGCCAAAATAGACCCCATTATAAAAGCTCCAAACGCAGCCGAAAATCCAACCTTGGCCGCCACAACTACCATACCGAAGCACAATGCCAGCGAAACAATCAGCAATGTTTCATTTGCCATCCACTTGCGGGAACGCTTCAAAAATGTAGGAATGATATAAATACCTACCACAAACCACAATATAAGGAAGAATAATAATTTGGCAATGCTATATACCATTTCACTGCCCTCGAAATTCTGACTCACTGCCATTGTACTCAACATAACCATCAAAACAATAGCCAATATATCTTCCAATATCAAAATACTAAGAACCAAACCGGCAAACCGTTGCTGCCTCAATCCCAAATCATCAAAAGCCTTATAGATAATAGTCGTGGAAGACATGGCCAACATACCTCCCAAATACAGACAGTCCATGCGTTGCCACCCGAAAGACCACCCTACAAAAATCCCAACCAATATCATACAAAATATAATGGTACACGCCGCAATGACCGCCGTCCCCCCTACCTTCACCAGTTTCTTGAAACTAAATTCCAACCCTAGAGCGAACAACAAGAATATCACACCAATCTCCGACCATGTATGGATATTGGCCACATCAATGACCGACGGAGTAAGAGGAACATGGGGACTTGCCAAAAAGCCGGCTACGATATAGCCGAGAACAAGAGGTTGCTTTAACCGTTTAAAGACGAGCGTCATGACACCGGCGCAGATCAGAATCAAAGCCAAATCACTTATCAATGGAGCCAATTCAGACATAGCTAATAAATTTTTGATTGCAAAATTAAGAATTATCTATTTATCATATTCTTCATCCTATTATTAATTTTGCATTAAAAGCTGTTTTTATGAAAAGGAACTAACCGTAAATGTATATCAGCCATATAAAGAAAACGCGAATATTCAGATTTCTTGAATATCCGCGTTTTCTTTGTTATCAGCGTTCTCTTTTCCGGCTTTCGATTTATTTTCTGAACGGGGCCTTTACTACTACAGCTTTCAGCTTGCGTCCGCGCACATCAATAAATATTTCAGTACCTAATGCTGTGTAAGCGGTCTGAACATATCCCATACCGATACCAATCTTACGCATTGGAGACATGGTTCCACTAGTTACTTCACCTATTTTCTCTCCATCAGCATTTACCAGTTCATAACCATGACGGGGAATACCACGGTCTACCATTTCAAAAGCAATCAGCTTGCGTTTCAATCCTTCGGCTTTCTGCTTTTCAAGTAAAGCACGTGAAGTGAAATTCTTTCCTTCAACAAATTTGGTAATCCAGCCCAATCCTGCTTCCAACGGAGAAGTGGTATCACTCAAATCATTACCATACAGGCAAAAGCCCATTTCCAAACGTAATGTATCACGAGCCCCTAGCCCGATAGGTTTAATCCCTTCAGGAGCACCTGCTTCAAAAATTGCTTTCCAGATAGCCTGACCAGCTTCGGGATAAAAATAAAGCTCGAAACCACCTGCACCGGTATAACCGGTATTCGAAATAATCACATCTTTCTGACCGGCGAACTCACCTGTGGTAAAAGCATAATAAGGAATTTCAGACAAGTTGACCGGAGTCAGTTTTTGCAAAACTTCCATAGCCTTCGGTCCCTGAATAGCAAGCTGTGCCATACGGTCGGATGCATTTTCCAATTCCGCACCCACTGTGTTATGGCTGACACACCAGTTCCAGTCTTTCTCAATATTGGCCGCATTTACCACCAACAAGTATTTTTCGGATTCATAGTGATATACCAACAGGTCATCAACAATACCTCCCTCCTCATTAGGGAAACAAGTATATTGCGCTTTACCGACGGGCAAAGTTGCCACATTGTTTGAAGTCACTTGCTGCAAAAACTCCAACGCATTAGGACCTTTTACCCAAAATTCACCCATATGGGATACATCAAAAACACCTACGGCATTACATACAGTAAGATGTTCATCAATAATTCCCGAATATTCAATAGGCATATTATAACCTGCAAATTCGTGCATTTTCGCCCCCAAGGCAATGTGTGTTTCGGTAAACGGAGTTGTTTTCATGTTATTACTTTACTATTTTAAGGTTAATAAATTACTTATCTTGCCACCAATTCAGCGATTTTCACCACCACTTTCATGGCTTTCTCAATAGACTGGATTGGCACGAACTCATATCTGCCATGAAAATTCAAGCCGCCGGCAAAAATATTGGGACAAGGCAATCCCTTGAATGAAAGTTGTGCACCATCCGTTCCACCGCGGATAGCCTTCACCTTAGGTGTCACGCCCGCCTCTTCCATAGCCTTGAAAGCGATATCAATGATATGCATCACCGGCTCAATTTTCTCACGCATATTGTAATACTGGTCTTTCAATTCCAATGTAACGGTGCCTTCTCCATATTTCTTATTGATGATTTCCGCCCACTTTTTCATATTTTCCTTGCATGCCTCAAACTTGGCACGGTCATGATCACGGATTATATAAGAGATGGTAGTCTGCTCTACTTCACCCGTCATGCCAATCAAATGATAGAATCCCTGATAACCATCAGTACATTCGGGCACTTCGTCCGTAGGCAGTAAAGACACAAACTCATTAGCTACACGCAAGGAGTTGATCATTTTATCCTTTGCATATCCCGGATGTACGTTACGTCCTTTAATAATCACTTTCGCAGAAGCGGCATTAAAGTTTTCAAACTCCAACTCCCCTACTTCACCACCATCCATCGTATATGCCCACTCGCATCCGAATCTCTCCACATCAAATTTATGTGCACCCAAGCCTATTTCTTCATCAGGATTAAATCCCACACGAATTTTTCCATGCTTGATTTCAGGATGTTCTTTCAAATATACCATAGCCGAGATGATTTCAGCAATACCCGCCTTGTCATCAGCTCCCAACAATGTTTTGCCGTTGGTTACAATAAGATCCTCCCCTTTATGATCCAACAGTTCGGAAAATTGCTTGGGAGAAAGTATAATGTTGTCTTCTTCGCATAATACAATATCCGTTCCGTCATAACCATAGACAATGCGTGGGGTGACTCCCGCACCCGTCATATCGGGACTGGTATCCATGTGTGCAATAAATCCGATGGTAGGAACCGGTTTATCCGTATTGGCCGGCCATGTGGCAAACAGATAACCATTCTCATCCAAAGAAATTTCCTGAAAGCCCAATTGTTCCAATTCAGATCTTAAATATTGTGCAAACACCATCTGCTTCGGTGTACTGGGGGTAGCCCCGCTATTCTCATCAGACTGAGTGTCGAAGCTTACATATTTTAAAAATCGTTCTATTACCGTCATTTTTCTTTTTGTTTTAATATTCATACTTGCCTGTAAAAATAGAAAAAGAGCCGTGAATTGCCAAACAAATCACGGCTCTTTTTCATTAATATTTTATTATTTTGTTATTAGAAGCAACTGGAACCATCAAAACAATGGGTACATACCTTACATTTTGGTAATCCTATCGCTTCTACCAAAGTTTCCAAAGTATTGAATTTCAAGGAGCTCAAACCGAAGCGGTCGGCAATCATTTGCACCATCTTCTTATACTCCGGCGAATCTGTCGTTGCATATTTTTCCAGATTCTTATTTTCATCGCCTTCAATCTCCTTAATCATCCGGCGGGTTATCAATTCCAAATCACTTTTTGAAGAAGTGAAACCAATGAAAGGGCATCCATAAATCAATGGCGGACAAGCAATGCGCATATGAACCTCTTTGGCACCATAATCAAATAAAATTTTCACATTATCACGAAGTTGGGTTCCACGCACTATAGAATCGTCACAGAACAACACGCGCTTACCTTCCAGCATTGCACGATTAGGTATCAGCTTCATTTTTGCTACCAGTGAACGCATTTCCTGATTGGCAGGAGTAAAACTACGAGGCCAGGTGGGTGTGTACTTGGCAATAGCACGATGATAAGGAATTCCTTTGCCTTCAGCATACCCCAATGCCATGCCTACTCCCGAATCAGGAATACCGCAGGCACAATCAACTTCCGAATCGTCCTTCTGCCCCATTTTATAACCACTCATAAAACGTACTTCCTCTACATTTTTCCCTTCATAGCATGAAACAGGAAATCCATAATATACCCACAAAAAAGAACAAATCTGCATTCCTTCGTTCGGCTTGCGCATTTGTTCCATTCCGTCGGCACGCAAGCGAATAATTTCGCCCGGTCCTACATATTTCTCTATTTCATAATCCAGATTCGGCAAACTGCTTGATTCACTTGTCGCAGCATACGCACCCTCTTTTTTACCTATCACAATCGGAGTACGCCCCCATTTGTCACGTGCTGCTATAATACCATCTTCCGTCAATATCAGCATGGAGCATGATCCTTTGATTTTATTAAAGACATTCTCTATACCATCTACAAAATTTTTCCCTTGCACAATAAGCAATGCGATCAGCTCCGTCTGATTCGTCTTGCCAAGACTCATTTCAGAAAAGTGCATATTAGCTGCCAGCAAGTCGCGTTCCAATTCCGTAATGTTATTGATTTTAGCTACTGTGACGATGGCGAACTTGCCCAGATGCGAGTTTATCACGATAGGCTGCGGGTCCGTATCACTGATAATGCCGATACCCGAACTACCTTTGAACTTTGGAAGTTCAGATTCAAACTTCGTGCGGAAATAAGAACTCTCCAAATTGTGGATAGAACGCATAAATCCCTCTCCTTGGGCATACGTAGCCAAACCACCTCTTTTTGTTCCTAAATGTGAATTATAGTCCGTCCCGTAAAATAAGTCGGTGACGCATTCAGCCTTTGAGACTGTTCCAAAAAAACCACCCATTCCTTTTTGCGTATTTTTCGTTTAGGGTGCAAAATTACGAAAAAAGTTTGGCTCTGAATGAATAATCATTGCTATTTTTGCATTAAAATGTAGCATTTATGAAATCACTATTACTCATCTTCTTGGGAGGAGGTACAGGAAGTGTACTTCGCTACCTGCTTACCATAAGCATTTATCGCCAGGGAACAACGAATTTTCCGTGGGGTACTTTCGCAGTCAATATTTTGGGTTGCATACTGATCGGGGTATTCTATACCCTCACCTCACGCATTCATATCAACAATGATATAAGACTGATGCTCACTATCGGATTTTGCGGTGGCTTCACTACTTTTTCCACTTTCAGCAACGAAAGTCTGCAATTACTGAAATCAGGACTCTACCCCTCTTTTTTCACCTACATCATCGGTAGTGTGGTATTGGGTATCCTCGGAGTAATGCTAGGGATATGGATGAGCGAATAAAGCAAAAAAATATCCCTCCGGCTCTATACCACATAGAACAGGAGGGATTGAAATTGCACCTCAGTTATTAAACCTTATTTTAATCTCAAGACACTTCGTCCGGCTGTAATGGCTGCACTGTTTGCAGGAGTTGACTTACGGGTACAATAATCAAATTCCGCAGTTTTCTCTCCGTTAAATGATTTCCATTTTAATTTCAGCTTCACTGTTTTTCCTTCAGTGTCAGGCAAGGAATCCAAATTAAATGCCACCAGTCCGTCGGCAGGTTCACCATATACATCACCAAAAGCATTATGACGGAATTCTACCTCATAAGGATTTTCAGCATCTTTACTCATCAACAAATTGACAATATGAGCTTGACTGCGATTCCCCCACATGGTTCTGAAACGCAAAGTCAAATAACCGTCCTCGGCAATTGTTACCCAATCGTTAATCATATCTACAGGGTCAGTACCATATACTTCATCATTCTTATCTCCTAAATCACCGGCAATCGGTTTTGTCAAGATACTGTCTATCCAGTTGATATGTACAGCCTTGTCATACTCTCCGCTTGACTCATTCACCGGATCGAAATTTACAAGGGCCCTTACTTCCTTCTCACCATAGGGAGAATTTTTCATATTGACAGGTAACAGTGTCGTACTGTCATCCAACTGCATAAAAAATGAATTGTCGGCCACCGGTTTCACAGTAACCAGTGCATTGGGCAACGCATATCTATAATAATCATTATCATCATCATCCAAACAGGATTGAAAGATCATCACAGAAGCAAGTACCGCTACAGACGCAAGCAATTTATTAAAACCAAAAAACTTTTTCATTGTGCTTTTCTTTACTTAGTTAATTATTCTAGTTTATAAGTCCTTTCTATTGAAAGAAATGCAGGCCATACCATAATGCTGCACGAAGTTTTGTTAAGAAAACATAATCATCTGACAGTTATGTTACAAACCTTCTTCCATTTATATTTCTTATATTCACACAAGCGAGCCATAGGCGAACAAAGGGATAATTTTACCGAAATTTAGCTCATCTCAAATTACTAATCCTATGATTTTTTTATCTTAATTTTGTTACTGTTTTTTGAAAAAAGAAAAGATTTAGAATAAAGAGTTTTATGAAAGCTACTATCACAAGTCTCATTTTTTTACTACTGTCATTAACCGTCTCATCGCAGACTTATAAATACATTGGCATAGAAGAAGGACTAAGCAATCAGAAAATATACAAAATTCAGAAAGATGCTCGTGGATATATGTGGTTCCTTACCCATGTGGGGATAGACCAATATAACGGAAAAGAAATAAAACATTATAAATTAAGAGAAGGTAACAGGGAACTAGACCCGTTATTGAATATAAACTGGACTTTTTTAGATAAAACAGGTACACTACTGGTCACAGGAAAACAAGGCAGAATTTTTCGTTATGATTCAGGCCACGACCGTTTTGTACAGATATACAGTATGTACAATTACTGGAATAAGGACTACCATGCTTTCGTGAGATATAGTTACATAGACCAGGAGGATAACGTATGGCTGTGCGGCAAATCGGCTATCCACCTTTTTAACATAGAATCCGGACAAAAGCAACGAATCTCTAACCGACTGGGAAATATCACCTGCATAGAACAGATAAACAGTGAACATTTCTTTATAGGTACAGACAAAAGAATCTATCTGGCAAAACTGGAAAACGGGAATTTAAAAGAGCTCTCCTGCGGCAAACTGGGAATGATGGATATGCACGTACATGAATTATATCTACACCGTACAGCCAACAAACTATTTATAGGCACTTTTGAAAAGGGAGTCTATATATATGACTTGAACAGCCAGAAAATTGTACGTCCCGAAGTAGAACTGACAGATGTGAATATTACACGGATCAGTCCTTTGAACACAAAGGAGTTATTAGTAGCCACTGAAGGAGCAGGAGTACACAAGTTAAACATAGACACCTATGAAACAGATCCTTATATCATTGCAAACTATGGTAGTTACAACGAAATGGACGGAAACATTATCAATGATGTATATGTAGACAACGAGCAGCGTATCTGGCTGTCCAACTATCCTACGGGAATTACCGTCCGCAATAACCAATATACCAACTACAACTGGATAAAGCACTCTATTGGCAACCGGCAGTCACTAGTAAACAACCAAGTAAACTCCATTATAGAAGACAGTGACGGGGATCTGTGGTTTGGAACAAGCAACGGCATCAGCTTATACGATTCAAAGCAAAAGCAATGGCGTTCTTTCCTAAGCTCTTTCAATCACGGACTAAAAAATCAGAACCGCATTTTTATTACTTTATGCGAAGTCTCTCCGGGTATTATATGGGCGGGAGGATATGCATCGGGCATTTTCCAGATTACCAAGAAAAACGGAAACATAGAATACCTCACCCCTGCCCAATCCTTCCATCTGAATGTACGTGCCGACAAATACATACGCGACATTAAAAAGGACAGATACGGGTGTATATGGTCCGGAGGATATTATAATCTGAAATGCTTTAATCTGAAGACACGCCAAGGACGTCTTTATCCCGGACTAGGTTCTGTTACTGCCATTGAAGAAAAGGACAGTACATCTATGTGGATAGGTACCTCCACCAATCTTTTTCTACTGGACCGGAATTCGGGCAAATACCATGAAATACCTCTGCCCGGTGGAGCGACCTACATTTATACGTTACACCAAGAAGACAATGGTTTACTCTACATTGGCACCAGTGGTTCCGGACTATTTACTTATGATCCGGTAAAAGAATCAATCAGCGCCCATTACCATACAGGAAACAGCCCGTTAGTATCAAACAGCATTTATGTTATTCTACCCACAAAAGACGGGAATATCTTGATGAGTACCGAAAATGGTATCAGTATTTTCTCGCCTACCAACCGCCAGTTCCGCAACTGGACTCGCGGACAAGGGTTGATGTCCACCTGTTTCAATGCCGGCTCCGGCGTACTACGTGCCAATGGGAACACCGTATTCGGAAGTACAGACGGTGCACTGGAATTCCCCCCAAACATAGAGATGCCCAAAACAGGAGATTCACATATGATATTCAGCGATTTCCGTATTTTCTACCAAACTGTATATCCCAATGATCCAAACTCTCCTCTGACTAAAGATATCGACCAAATAGAGAAATTGAATCTGAAATATATGCAAAATACATTTTCCATCCGAGTATCCTCTATCAATTACGATTATCCGTCGGACATACTATATACCTGGCAGTTGGAAGGATTCTACGATGGCTGGACTACTCCCAGTGACGAAGGAACTATCCGATTTACTAATGTTGCTCCCGGCACCTATACACTGCGTGTACGTTCCGTTTCCAAAGAGGATAATAAACACGTGTTGCAGGAGCGGATATTGAAAATAACTGTAGCACATCCCGTGTGGCTCAGTTTTTGGGCTATTTGTATTTATGTCCTGACTATCATTTTAGCAACATACGTCATTTTCCGCCTTCATTCCATGCGCAGAGAAAAAAAGGCCTCGGATGAAAGAACTCGGTTCTTTATCAATACAGCGCATGATATCCGTACTCCGCTGACACTGATAAAGGCACCTTTGGAAGAAATTCAACAAAAAGAAAATTTAAGTGAAGAAAGTCAGGCCAATATGCTTACAGCCATGAAGAACGTGGACACTTTGATACGCCTCACCACCAATCTGATAAACTTCAGCAAAGCCAATGTGTACTCCTCCTCCCTTCGTATATCGGAACACGAACTTAATACCTATATGGAAGGAATATACCATGCCTTTTATAGTTATGCAGAAGCCAAACAGATCAAACTCGACTACAAAAGCAACTTTGAATATCAAAATGTATGGTTCGACAAAGAAAAGATGGACTCGATCACAAAAAATCTGATTTCAAATGCCATCAAATATACTCCCGCCCACGGTGAGGTACACATTATCACCCGCCATGACAAGGACAACTGGAGTCTGGAGATTACGGACACGGGCATCGGGATTCCTGCCAAAGAACAGAAAAAGTTATTTAAGTTACACTTCAGGGGCAGCAATGCCATCAATGCAAAAATTACAGGCAGTGGAATCGGACTGATGTTAGTGTGGAAACTGGTACGTATTCATAAAGGAAAGATCAGCATAGAAAGCGTAGAGAATAAAGGCACCCGCGTAAAGGTTATCTTCCCCCAAAAACAATTCCGAAGTCAACAGGTTCCGACAGAAACGGTACAACAAGAAAACGTGGTACCAGTATCCCCTAGTGCAGTCTCTCCCCACACTTATAAAGATCAGTATCGGCAGCATGTTCAAAATGCACAGCGCATCCTGGTTGTGGAAGACCATGACGATCTACGCGAATATCTGTCTCATACTTTATCCGAAGCTTATCAAGTGGAAACATGTACCAATGGAAAAGAAGCCTTAAAAATCATCCCCGAATTTAAGCCTGATTTAGTATTATCGGACATTATGATGCCCGAAATGCGGGGGGACGAATTGTGTTCTGCTATCAAGAATAATATACTGACGTCTCATATCCCTGTAATTCTGCTAACAGCATTAAATGACGAAAAGAATATCGTTGAAGGGTTGGAAACAGGTGCGGACAAATACCTGATAAAACCTTTTAACATAGGAATACTAAAAGCATCCATAGCCAATATACTGACTAACCGTGCACTACTTCGTAGCAAATATGCAGAAATGGAACTACACAATGACAGCATTTCCATAAATTATAGCAACACATTGGATCAACAGTTCCTGGAAGCAGTAAAAGAAACAATAACTGAAAATCTAGACAATTCAGGTTTCAACGTGGAGTCACTCTGTGCTTCACAAAATATGAGCCGTTCCAGTTTCTACAATAAACTAAAAGCATTGACAGACCAAGCTCCGGCAGACTATATCCGCCTGATCCGGCTGAAACGGGCAGCGCAATTACTATCCGAAGGACAGTATAATATATCCGAAATATCAGATATGACCGGGTTTAATGATGTAAAATATTTCCGCGAGGTATTCAAAAAATACTATAAAATAAGTCCTAGCGGATATAGCAAGGGAGAAATGAAGGAAGAACCGACTAAAACATAAGATTCCTAAAGAAACTTATTTTGAACAAAATTTATCATTAACGCATTAACAGATAAAAGAGAAAATGAGTACTTTCGGGGCATTCATCCGTAGAATAAACTGACTTATGATAGGAAAAATTAAAATGATGGCAATCATCACGTTTTACGTAGCTGTATTACTTGTTATTGCAGTGTATTTGCAAGACGGAAGCGGAACATTCTCCCATTTTTTCGAAAATGCAAATCTATACATACGTAATTTGCGTAATGTACATGCTCCGGCTTTCCATCAAACTTATGACAATTATCTGCAACTTTTTCCACTCATACTTCTATTCGGACTGAAATTGGGAGGAATAAGAGGTAATTTCGGATGGAAACGACTGTTCACTTTCATAGTCTTGTCAGTCGTACTGACGCAGCTGGTAGTAAATGGATTAAAACTCACCACCGGGGTGCTTCGCCCGGATGCCACAAATTATTTCTCTTTTCCTTCCGGACATACGGCAGCAGCGTTTATGGCAGCTACCCTATTGTATAAGGAATATGGATTCAAAGGATATTGGGTAGGATTAGTAGCATACGCAGCAGCTATAGTTACAGGGTTTACCCGCATTCTGAATAACCGTCACTGGCTGTTTGATGTCATCATTGGTGCGGCCTTGGGAATATTGCTTACAAATTTGGCTTTCCGTCTGGTACAACTCATATTCAAAGACCGGGGACTTATACAACATAAATAAATACTATAAACTTAATAACACAACAAACTTGGCACTTATGAAAAAACAAATGATCTTATTGGGAATGTTAATGGCATTTTGTATGGCAGAGGCCAAAGTAACACTGCCTGCATTATTCACAGACAATATGGTATTACAACAAAAATCGAATGTCATTTTTCATGGCCATTCATCTACAAAAAAAGAAGTGATAATAAAAACGGGATGGAATAAGCATCCCTATACGACATCACCTGACAAAGAAGGAAATTGGAAAATAGAAGTTCCTACCCCATCTGCCGGAGGTCCTTATGAAATTATCATTTCGGACGGGGAGGAGCACATACTGCAAAATATTCTGATTGGCGAAATATGGTTGTATACAGGAGAATGTGAAACAGAAACTCCCATAGATATACCCTCCCAACCTTATATCCGTCTGTTTCAGACAAAAAAAGAAATCTCTTTAGTTCCCAAGAAAGATTTGCATGCTACACAAGAAGGTTGGAAAGAATGTACATCTGAAACCATAACCGGACTCCCTGCAATCGGATATTTTTTTGCCAGTCAGTTACAAAAAAACCTGAAAGTACCCATAGGTATAATAAGTTGTACCTGGAAAGATACTCCTGCAGAAGCATGGGCCAGTTATGATGCGTTAGAAAACCTGCCAAGTTACAACAAAGAAACTGAAATGCTTGAATCCTTGGGGTTCAATCCTGAAAAAATAGAAGCAGAATATGCCCGTCAAAGAGAAGAGTGGTATCAAGCTCTTTACGAACACGATATGGGATGGTGCGATGACCACCAAGTATGGGCGGAACCTGATTATTCGGATGAGAACTGGAAAACAATGGAACTTCCGGGATACTGGGAAGATAAGGGAATGAAAGACTTCGATGGAGTAGTGTGGTTCAGAAAAACGATAGATATTCCACGTAACTGGGCTAGAAAAAATGTCACAATAAATTTAGGGAACATTGCCGATGAAAGCATCGTATATTATAACGGGACTGAAATAGGACGAAACACGAAAGCCGATGCGTCCCGCTATTACACAATTCCCTATAAGCTGGTAAAACGCGGAAAAGCTGTACTGACCATACGTGTGACCAATTACAAAAGCAAAGGAGGAATATATGGCCGTCCAGAAGACATGAAGCTGAGTGTAAAAGGCAAAGATCCTATCTCATTGGCAGGAGAATGGAAATACCTATCCGGTCTCTCATTAAGTGGAATCCCCCCTGTACCCATTTCACCAGAAAGTAACCCTAAGTATCCCACAGGATTATTCAATGCAATGATACATCCGCTTACCTCTTTCCCTCTTCAAGGTGTTATATGGTATCAAGGAAAGAGTAATTTGGAAAGCAGCGATGAATATGCAGACTTATTCATGTCATTGATAGCCGACTGGCGCGATAAATGGCAAAAACTACAAATGCCTTTCTACTTTGTGCAACTGCCCAATCATGAGAAAAAAGAAGAAGCACAAGATGATTCAGACTGGGCGGCCATGCGTGAAGCACAAGCACAGGCTTTACACTTGAATCATACAGGCATGGTGGTAACCACCGATATTGGGAAAGAAAAAAGCGATACCTTCCAAAGTACTCTGGAAACAGGTCTTCGCCTATCACAGTTAGCTTTAAAGCAAACTTACGGAAAAAGAAAAATGCCTCAATATCCGGTTTATAAAGGCTACAGCATCGAAGGAAATACCCTTCGCATCCATTTTGAAAACTTAGGAAAAGGATTCTTGCATCCCGACCCAGTACGCGGATTTATAATCGCAGGTACAGATCGGATTTTTTATCCGGCAACAGTAACTGTAAAAAAGAAAGAAATAATTGTACAATCACCCGATGTACCTCATCCTGTAGCCGTAAGATACAATTGGGCCAACCATACTGATGGTACCTTATTCGGAGCATCAGGCCTGCCTGTAGCTCCATTCCGAACAGATAATTGGTAATTATTGCAAGCTATATGAATAGCCACTTAGATAATTCCTGTATATTTGCACTATTTTAAAATAAACAAAGAAAAACAATGGGAATGGTAATAGGTATAGACGTAGGCGGAAGCACCACCAAGATAATAGGTGTGGATAAAGAAGGCATAAAACATCCTATGATTGTAAAAGCCGAAGATCCTATCACTTCGTTATTCGGTGCTTTCGGCAAATACATATATGATAATGGAATCAGCTTAAACGACATTGATAAAGTCATGTTGACAGGAGTGGGAAGTGCTTACGTAAACCAACCCTTATATGGACTCTCTACTGATCATACGGATGAGTTTCTAGCAAACGGTCTTGGAGCTCACTATGACTCCCAATTGCAAGACCTTATTGTAGTAAGCATGGGTACCGGCACCTCTTTTGTAAAAGTGGAAGGAGGTAAAAACATATCTCACATAGGTGGTATAGGTATTGGCGGAGGAACCATTCAAGGACTATCTCGCCTGTTGTTAAAAACACAGAATATTCATCAAGTGGTAAAGATGGCAGAAAAAGGTGTAATAGAAAATATTGATCTGCAAATCAAGGATATTTGCAATACCCCTCTACCTGGACTGCCTCTGGATGCCACCGCTTCCACATTTGGCAAAGCAAGTTCAAACGCCTCTATGGAAGATGTAGCAGCGGGAATCATTCATATGGTATTACAATCAATAGGACAATCTGTCATATTAGCAGCACTGAATAGCCACATTAAAGATTTTGTCCTAATAGGTAATTTGACCAAAATGCCACAATGCAAAGAAATATTCCCAGTTATGGAAGAAATGTACCAATGCCATTTTTGGATACCTGAATATGCAGAGTATCGCACGGCATTGGGAGCAGCACTAGCTTATACACATAAATAAGAAAGAGAACTGTACTGTTCCTAACTCCTTTGTATTATTATGCTTAGCATAGCAGCAAGATTTTTCAGCTCAATGAAAAAGAAAAAGTGCATCTCCCGCTGATCTTCTAAAGTGGGAGATACAATAAATATCATAAAATTAGCCAACTAATTTATACTTAAAGTAGGGATATTCAATAAATATTCCTAAAACATGAGTACCCGGCGAGGGTTTCCGGAACCGCTTCCGCCGGAGAAAGGACATGGCGGAGCCTTCCGGACAGTTCCGTGGGA
>NZ_JBDFXP010000035.1:0-55404 GCF_040911965.1 Phocaeicola sp. RTP21359st1_B8_RTP21360_211022 | reverse complement strand
TATAGTAATTTTGTAACAAGTTATGGATGGAGCTCTTTTCAATTAGAATACAGCGCACTTTTCAATTAGTATCTACAATGATACAGCAAAGCGAATACGCAGGAGGGTAACTTTGCAACAGAAACAATTTAAAGATTATAGTATTTGCAACCAGTTATTACTCAATATTTTGTGAGTTATAAGTCAGAAATATGGGCATAACCTTTAGGGGTACATTCTAAAAGGTGAAGATTTAACCTTTTTATTATTTCTTAACACTCAAAGAGCGGTGGTAGAGGGTATTTTCCCTCTTTTCGGTACTTTATTGATGGTTCGATGTTCCCATCTTTCCACATTGCTTGGCTCGTTCGCACAAGCCACTACAAAGGTACTACAATTTCCAATAAAGGCAAGAGGACAGCAATTCAAATCTATTATTTTTGAGGGAGTGAAATCTGCCGCTTGCCAAATTTCTCTCTGTCGAAAATAATAGTCCTCTGAAAAGAATGAAAACAGCATTGATAAAATTGCCTTATTAAGGGGGGGCTATGCTGTTTTATGCTATTATTTCGTCAGTCGTTTATCTCCGTTGCCGGATGCAGTTTTCAGCCAAGCCGATGAATAAGAAAAGGTTTTGGAGCTGTTTACTCTCCAACGGAGGACGAAACTGCTCCAAATGGTTTACCGCTTGAACTTTTCGTTTTCTAAAAGAGGTTTGGCAACCTTTGCATCCGACAAAAGGAGATAAATGACCAGATATATAACAGTAGTATTACATTAAGGTAAAGAACAACCATGGTATAGTATTATTGCAATTTAACTATTTAAAGTTTGTTTATAATCAAATCATTTAAAGATTTTTGTCCTTCTATGATTTTTTGTATTTGATAAATGTCGTAATTAAATAAAAAATATCACGCATAATGACTTTTTCTTTTTTCTAAATTTCTTCAAATGACAAATTATTGTTACCTTTGTAATGTAATGTAGTTAATGGTTGCGCTTATAAAGTCCTTGGAAAGGATTTATGTATAAAAGAGGTAGATGTTTACTCTGTTCTTGCTTGGATTATCAGCATCACTGATATGAAATAACAAAAAAAAATATACAATGGCTAAGCGGACGGACAGGCAGGGAAATAGTACAGATTCCCAATCCCCCTCTTTATAATACATTGCGTATAAGATTTATTAACTGTCTGGTCTGGGGAATCTACAGAGATTTAACGAATCAAGATGGGAAGAGTCAGTCTTTGTCTTGTCATAATGTTCTTCATCTGTAGTGCTCAAAAAATTGATGCACAAGTACAGAATATCAGAGAGAAACAAGATACCATTTCGGCGACTAAATCATTAGAGCATATCAGGCCCGAGAATATCAAGAAGGGACCATTGAATAATGCTTTGGATGTATTGAGTGGTCAGTCTGCCGGTGTGAACGTCACCACTAATGGGACTGACAGGCTCGCTATGCTGAATAGTATCCGTGTGCGTGGTACCACATCCATTATGGGTGGCAATGACCCGTTAGTAATTATTGACGGAGTGACATCTGACATCGCTACGCTATCTACCATATATCCCGCAGACATCGAGAGTTTCACTATTTTGAAGAATGCTACCGAAACGGCAATGTACGGTTCCCGTGGTGCTTCAGGTGTAATTGAGATTAAGACCAAGAAAGGAACGGGGCGAGGTTTCGAAATATCATATGATGGCAACTACGGATTCGAGTCAATGTATAAACATCTGCAAATGCTCAACGGCCCGGAGTATATAGCTACAGCAGAGGCACTTGGATTAGATTACAATAATGGTGGCTACAACACCAATTTTCACGATGTAATTACTCGTACGGGCTTGATACATCAGCATCACTTGGCTTTTAGCGGTGGTTCGGAAAACTCAAACTATCGAGCATCGTTCGGTTTTATGGATCATAATACAATTGTCAAAGTTAACGATTACCGAAATTTAGTGGTAAAACTTGATGCTACACAAAAGGCTTTCGATGGTCGCTTAGTTGGCGATTTTGGTGTATATGGCTACTCGTCAAAGATACACGACATTTTCGATACACGAATGCTGTTTTACTCGGCAGCTGCACAGAATCCTACATATCCAGCAGGAACTGATGTTAATGGCAACTGGGTGAAGAACTCGGCTGCATCACACATCAACCACCCCGGAGCACTCCTCTATGAGAAAAATGACTCCGAAGAACGGAATTTCAATACACATTTGGGGCTGAAATTTAATATCCTTGACAATTTGATATTGTCGGCTTTCGGCTCTTATTCATATTCATCTACGGGAAATGCTCAATTTTGTCCTACATGGGTGTGGGCGCAAGGCAATGTTTATCGTGGAGAGTTCAAGGGTGAAGACTACTTTACAAATGTGTCCCTCTCATATAACAATGCTTGGGGAGACTCACACCTTGATGCTGTTGTTGGCGCAGAATATCTTAAACAGGTAAGGACTGGTTTATGGGTGCAGGCAAAAGGAATAACAACAAATGATTTCTCCTATAATAACATCGGAGCAACATCATCGCGTCCTTTCGGTGGTACGAGCAGTAGCTATGAAGACCCGTCACTTGCTTCAATAATGGGTAGTGTCACATATAGTTACAAGGATAGATATTCTATTGCGGCAGCACTCCGTGGAGATGGCTCTTCAATGGTAAGCGATAACAATACTTTCGGATTCTTCCCATCAGTATCACTGGGTTGGGATGTAAAAAAAGAAGGCTTCCTCTCTGATACTGACTTTATAACAATGTTGAAACTAAGAACCGGATATGGTCGGTCAGGAAATCTTGGAGGTATAACATCCTATACAACACTTAATACCGTAAAGGAGAATGGTATCGTATCCATCAACGGTGCACCTACCGTAACAATGGGAAGTATACGCAACACGAATCCGGACCTTAAGTGGGAGACTCGTTCAACATTTAATATCGGTTTTGACTTAGGTATATGGGATAATCGGTTGATGCTTACCTCGGAATTATATTACTCAAAGACAACGGATATGCTCTATGAGTATGATGTTCCCGTTCCGACCTTTGCGTTCGATAAACTGATGGCAAATATCGGCTCGATGTCTAACCAGGGTGTCGAACTAGGAATCTCGGTAGTTCCCATTCAACGAAAGGATATGGAGATGAATATCAACTTCAATATGTCCTACCAGAAGAATAAGTTACTTTCGCTTAGTGGAGAGTATAATGGTATGCATATGACAGCTTCAGATATTACTCCGATTGGCTCGCTTTATGGTGCAGGTCAGAACGGTGGAGACAATAATGTAGTATATCAGATTGTAGGTCAGCCATTGGGGGTATTCTATCTACCTCACTGCAAAGGGCTTAAAGAAAATGAACTTGGTGGCTACAGTTACGATATTGAAGATTTGAATGATGATGGCGAGATTGATTTTAGCGATGGCGGAGACAGGTATATAGCAGGTCAGGCAACCCCCAAGGTAACTATTGGATCAAACATCAGTTTCCGTTACAAGTCCTTTGATATTGCCATGCAGATAAATGGTGCTTTCGGTCATAAGATATTCAATGGCACGGGCTTGGCTTATACCAATATGTCTATATTCCCTGACTACAATGTATTGAAGGGTGCTCCTGAAAAAAATATTATTGATCAGAATGTTTCAGACTATTGGTTGGAAAAAGGTGACTATGTAAATATTGAACATATTACCATAGGCTACAATATTCCAATGAAATCCAAGGCTGTGAAGTCATTGCGTCTTTCGGCAGGCATTAGCAACCTTGCAACAATCACAGGCTATAGCGGTCTTACTCCAATGATAAACAGTTATGTAGTAAGCAACACTTTGGGCATTGACGACAAACGCACCTATCCTTTATATCGTACCTATTCGTTAGGTCTTAGTATTCAATTCTAACCGCTTACAGTTATGAAAAGATATATAAACATATTGATGGTTGCTTTGGCAACGATGATGACCTCTTGTCTTACTGAAGACCCTAGAGATCAACTTTATGAAGAAGACATTTACAACAATGCCAACAACATATATATTAATGCAGTGGCTGTGCTCTACAATTACATTGGTGGCAGTGCAGACAGTGAGGGTTTACAGGGGACCTGTCGTGGGATTTATGACTATAACACACTTACTACAGACGAAGCCATGATACCTATTCGTGGTGGCGACTGGTACGATGGAGGTTTGTGGACGAATATGTATCAGCATAAGTGGAGTCCTAATGATTTACCACTCTACAATACTTGGAAATACCTCTACAAGGTTGTTGTGTTATCGAACAAATCTCTGCATATCATCGATAAGTATAGCCATAACCTATCTGAGGAGCAGAGAGTGGCCTACGAAGCTGAGGTGCGAGCTCTGAGAGCACTTTTCTACTACTACATTATGGATATGTATGGCAGAGTGCCCATCGTAACATCCTATGAACAACCGCAGGATGAAGTTGTGCAGAGCGAGCGTAGCGAGGTTTTCCGTTTTATCGTGAATGAGTTGCAGGAGGTTGCCGAGTTGTTGCCAAATGAGCGTAGTAATAAGATGGGTAACTACTATGGTCGTATAACAACACCTGTAGCTAATTTCCTTTTGGCTAAGTTGGCTCTTAATGCCGAGATATATTGTGATGATAATTGGACTGATGGCGTTCCACGGAACGGTAAAGAGATATTTTTCACCGTCGATGGTGAGAAACTCAACGCTTGGCAGACCTGTATCAAATATTGCAATAAACTTGCCGAGGTAGGTTATCGGTTGGAGGACGATTATAGCTATAATTTCTCTGTGCATAACGAGAACTCCAACGAAAACATATTCACCATTCCGTTGGATAAGAACCTCTATGCTGCGCAGTTCTGGTATCTCTTCCGATCACGACACTACAACCATGGCGGTGCGTTGGGTGGCTCATCGGAAAATGGTACCAGTGCCAATATCTCAACAGTCTTAGCCAACGGATACGGCACAGATGATGTAGATGCTCGCTTTGAAAAGAACTTCTATGCCGGCATCGTAGAGGTTGATGGAAAGCCTGTAATGATGGACAATGGACAGCAGTTGGAGTATTTCCCATTGGAGCTAAAGTTGAATCTTACGGGAAGCTCCTATGTCAAGACAGCTGGTGCTCGTATGGCAAAATATGAGGTTGATAGGACCTCACATTCCGACGGTAGACAACCGGATAACGACATCGTGCTATTCCGCTATGCCGATGCTCTCCTGATGAAGTCCGAGGCAAAGGTACGTAATGGTGAGGATGGCTCGTTGGAGTTGAACGAAGTCCGAGGTCGTGTTGGTATGCCATATCGAGAAGCTACGCTTGAGAACATATTGAAAGAGCGTTTGTTGGAGTTAGTATGGGAAGGCTGGCGACGACAAGATATGGTGCGTTTTGGAGTTTATCACAAATCATACGATCAGCGAGTCCAACTGGCTGATGAGAAAAATGGGTATACCACAGTTTTTCCTATTCCACAAAAAAGTATAGACTTGAACCCAAAATTGAAACAAAATGTTGGATATAAATAACTTTAGCCTATGAGTATTCAATTTGACATTGCAAAACAGATTATAGCTGAAACATGCCCTAATCGCAAACTTAAGTTGGAGAATATTCGCCTTTTTGCAGATATTATTCAGCCTAAGAAATATCAAAAAGGTGATATAATTCTAAATGAAGGTGATATCTGTAATTGCCTATTTTATATAGAAAAGGGATTTATTAGACAGCACTACCTAAAGCATGATAAGGATGTGATAGAACATTTAGCATGTGAAAAAGATGTTGTCTGGTGTATTGACAGCTATTTTAACCGAGAGCCAACACATCTTATGATGGATGCTGTAGAAAACAGTGTTTTATGGGAAATTCCGCGTGATATAATGGAAGAACTTTCTGATGCTAATGGTGATATAGCTTATCTATATCGGAGTTTTTTTGAAAATTCCTTAATGTTATCACAATTAAAGGCTGACATTTTACGTTTCGAATCAGCAAATGACAGATACGCTAGATTACAGCAACATTTTCCTGAAATAACTAGAAGAGCACCTTTGACAATGATTGCTTCATATCTTCAGATGACATTGGAAACATTAAGCAGAGTACGTGCATCAATAGCTAATGCTGAGAGCAAATAAAGCAAACTAACTATTAGGACTTAACTAACATCAAAAACAGGTCAGGATATAGCGTCCTGACCTGTTTCTTTAATAAACTTAAAAGCTATGGATTAATGAGATGTTAGTCATCGTCATCATCATCGAATTCATCCTCATCGTCGTCATCATCATATTCTATTGCTTCACTTTCTTCAATAATGTTACTAAAAGCTCCTGTTAAATCAAAATGATAGTTCTTTTTATTGTTAAAAAATTCATACGTGATAGAGCCGAAAGTATTCATAATATGTAACTGATGTTTATGACTCACTCATCTTATTCGAAAAATAAGGGCAAACTAAAAAGTGTATGTTTACTATATTGAAGTCATATCTTTTGAACGACAAAAAGTAAATACTTATATAGAACAACTTCCAACATAATAATCACTTTTTAGCATGCCGCATACATTGTTAACCTTAAAAATCTTTTTACCTGTTGCAAGTAAATCTTACATTTACTATGCATAAACTAAACCCTATTTACTTTCCTCTCTTGCTTGACTTTAAATTATAAAAGACAGGGATCATACCAGTGGGGCACAAGTAATTTATTCTCAAACTATTGTTATCAACTATATTAGTCATTTTTACAATCTTTTTTATACCTTTAGCTGTTAAGCTCTTTAATGTAAAAAGTTGGTTAATACTAATTATAATTGGTGATTGCCGTAGGTTCTATTATTCCATTAGTCTTGATAATACTTGATCTGATGATGGAATATTGGATTCATCCCGGTTGGACACCAAAAGTTGATATTGTTGCAGTCGTTGGCATTCAAATTAGTAGGATGATTTGAAAATATTGAACCAATATAAACTATAATCTTTCTCATACCTATCTGAATTAGTCTCTCTAGTTTCGAGAGAACGTTAGTACTACTGAGCTGCCAATTCACAGCGCTCGATTATTATAAAATTCTAATGTGTCTCAAATTCATTTGCTTTGAAAATCACAAAAGATGGGGGGCATCCCAGTCGGACACCAAAAGTTAATCTTATTACACTTATTGGAATTTGCACTATTATTAGCAAACACAGTACTTAAAAACATTTCAATCTTTTTCATACCTTTCCAAATTTAGTTCCTCCGAAGAGGGGTTTATACTCACTTTTTTCTTTCTTTGACAATTTGATATTATTATCCTAACAATCACCAATATTTGTATATTCAAATCGTCATTTAATAGTTATTATTTATGACTTTCTTTTTATTTTCTGTTATCCTGTTTTGTTTTTCTGGTGCAAATGTATGTCGATTTAGAATTACAGACTGCAATAAAAGTGTGAAAATTTAAATTTAAGCAGATTTATTTGACATTTATCAAATCATGAATTATGTTTGAAATGATATTGAGATAAAAAACTAAGATATGACTCTTTAAATGGAATGTTAATTAACGTTTTTTTCTTCCTCTTATAAATCACCTTGTAAATTAAGTTATTATCTAACCGTATCACATTATCTGAATAAAGTTTAATAAGTGATAATACTAATTATAGAAATAGTTTATGTATCTATGTATGAGATACAAAATAGCATAGGTAAGATGAATTCACACATATGGAGAGACATTTATATATAATTGGTAATGGTTTTGATTTACACCATGGCATAAATAGTTCATATCGAAATTTTCGTGATTGGTTATATGAAAATGAACCGACTGTCATTCAAGACATAGAAGAAGCCTACGGCTGTTGTGATGATGAGTGGTGGTCTGATTTCGAGAATCAACTTGGTTCACTAGATATATTAGAATATGCTAGTGCTGTAGCAAGTGAAAATGTGCCGGATTTGATGTCTGACCATTGTGATAGAATGTGGAATGATGCCCAAATAGAGGTGGAGCAGAGCCTTGATGGACTATATAGCGATTTAAGAAGTTGTTTTAGAAATTGGATACTGCAACTGAATTCTCCAAGAGAAGACAAAAAGATTGAATTGATAAGAGAAGGATCTCGTTTCTTAACCTTTAATTATTCGAAAACTCTTGAGAATATGTATGGTGTTCCTTCCGCACAAATTCTTCACATACATGGCTGTATTGATGATAATGAAGAATTTGTTCTAGGACATTGTGTAGGAGAGGATGAATTACGGAAGATGATAATAGTAAATGATCCAGAACCACCTTCTGACGATGATCCAGAAGCATATGAACAATGGAGAATGGAGATGGAGGACAATCATCAATTACACCAACAATTAGCAGAAGATGCCGCAGTAAGTGGCGTTGCATCTCAACAAAAACCTGTCAAAAAATTATTGCATAGGTATAAAGACTTCTTTGATAGCCTTTACGATGTGACACATATACATGTTTATGGAATGTCATTCTCGGAAGTTGATGCGCCATATTTAAACATGGTTGCTCAAATAGCAAGAGACGCAGAATGGGAAATAAGTGATTATCAAGGATATTGTGAAATGGAAATCACATCGTTTATTGATTTACATAAAATAACCAACTATAAGGTGATTGAACTGAACACATTAATATCTCGATTACAATTAGAAATAGATTTTCCAGCCAACTAATCAATTTCTCTCTCTTATTACATTCAAATTATGTGGATTAGCCTGTTCACACTTATTTGTGCAATAAGTCACTCATTTAATATATATGCTGTGGTACATCTATTTGTTTCACGGTAATAAAACGCGACCCGCCAGCAGTTCTTACGAGATGCTGACGGATTCTGTTATTTTTTGTTTGAGTTTTTATGCTCTATAAGAACCTTTTTACAGGTCCATTTACAAACTCACACAGATAGACTCACTGTTTATCTCCAAAGAGGTTCATTCTTCCAGTTGATAGGAATACCAATTTTATGAATAGGTATGACTTGGGAACTTGTCTCAAACAACGCCTTTACTTTTTCTTGGATAGATTTGCTACCACTTACGGCTCTACAGAGATAAACCAATGCACAAGTTACTGCATAGGGCTTTTTCTTCTGCATTTCTGAGAATTCGTTATTCAACCAAAGGTCTCTATGCCCCTTGATATTCGATATTTTCTTGCTGAGTGCTCTGTTCCATAGACGAGAATGGTGTGCTATGATATTTCGCATTAACGAGATTATCTCTATCCAGTTAGAAAACTCTCTCGATGAGTAAAGTCCAAAATCATTTGCAATGGCTGACTTTTGAGGCAATTGATTCTTCAAGTTCTTATACATCTTCGACAGTGTGCCGAAAGTAGCCACCTCAATTATCATCCAAGCATCAGGGTTATCACCCTCAAAACTATCCCCTTGCCAATTGGGATGATTCTCAATGTACTTCTTAGCAAATGGTTCAGTACTTCTTTCAAACTCATATTTCAAGTTAAGCACAAACTCTTGATGTCTGTCGGCATCTTCAAACAATGATGCATCAAGATACCAAAGTCCATTGCCTGCTGCTTTTGACATATGATTGATGATTTTAGCACGAAAAGCTACTTCGATCATTTCTATTGCATCAAACAACACCAATCGTAGGTTATGGTCGAAATTATAGCGTTTCATGACCATATCAAAAGATGTATCAGGCAAGAAATCACCATCTGTAGAGTCATCAATCAGGTCTGTCCAGAAATACTTCAACCGGAAATAACTGATTCGAGCAAGCAAAGCTTTTGCTTCGCCTAAATCTTCAAATTCCATCCCTTTTGCTCTGAGCAATGAGACCTGTTCTTCTATTGTGCGTGGGCGCTGGTTCATAGTAATAAAAAAAGCGACCCGCCAGCAGTTCTACGGGATGCTAACGGGTTCTGTTATCATTGACTCGGCACAAACCGATGATCATCATATTTACGATGCAAAGGTAATGCTTTTTGTCTCTAATAACAAATAATTGCAGAAATATTTTACAAGAATCATGCTTTTTTACCTAAATCCTTACAGTTTTAGAGAATTTCCACGCTTCTGCGCCTGTTCATATCTGCCGATAGCAACATCATCCACTTCGCGAACAGCCTTGCGGTACTCGCTGTTGGATAGGTTCTCTTTTTTGTCTGCCGTGAACACGAGGAAAGTTCCAATAGCTCTGTAATCCTCCTTATTTTTACCAAAGGCTTCCATCACACTCTTGATGGTCTTTGCCTCCTCTCGGCTGAAGATACTACGATATGTATCTTTGGCAAAGTTGATGATTGAATCGACTGCCTTTCTGAAGGTGCCATTACTTTGCATCAGGATTTTTGTGAACATCCCCAGCATCTTGTCTCTCCACGAAATGCGGTCTTTCAAGTTGTTAATTTCATCGTCCTTTTTGAGTGTGGCATTGCGAACGGCACTTTCCATCTGCTGTGCAACTGTTTTCTTGTAGGCTTCAAGTTTGGCGGTTTCAGCCTGCGTCCGTTTGCGTTCTTCGGCTATGGTTTCGTGTGCTTCCGCCAAGTCAAATTTTAAGTCCTCAATGTCGCCTTTCAAGGCTTTGGACTTTCCCGTAGCCCAATCAGCAACTGCTCCGAGCAACTGGTTTCCTTTCTCCTTGTTCAGTTTGGAGCGTTTATCACTGATAGCCTTATCGAGCATTTCACTCTGCTTCTCTTTTTGCAGGGCTTCATCACGTAGGGCTTGTGTTATACTCTCTGCTTCCTGAACCTCCTGCTCGGCACATTTCACTTGATACTCCTTGTATCGCATTACGGCATCCAAATTACGGAGTTCGGATTTCTGTTTTTCAAGGATGAAGTCGTTACGTTCCAGATGTTCCTTGCCTGTCTCGGCTTTCGATTGTCCTCGCTCCATTTCAAGAATCTCGGATGCTGATGTCTGTATTTCCATCATATCGTTATCATTAAGTTTGCAGCTCTTTCCTGTGTCGTGGTTCATCCAATCAAAAACGATATGGGCATGGTAGTTCGGTTTGAACCATCTGTCCCCAATTTTGAAGCTCTCCTTATCGCCTGCATCGGGTTCGCCAGGGAGCCAATGCCCTTCATCCTTGTGTATGAAAATCTGTATCGGAGTGATACCCCAACGCTGTTCGCATATATCACAAAATCTGCGAAGATCATTCAAGGTGGTATCTGCTTTGATAAGCAATACTCCTTCACGGATGGGCGAGCACCCGGCCACCTTGATAATCTTTCCGTTTTTGCCTTTGCGTTCACGTTCCTTTTCCTGCATCGCACGCCCAGTCTTTTCCTTAACCATACGCTTGATGTTGTCATAATGCGTCTGCAAAGCGACATTGCCGAAACTGGGATTTATCCACTGCTCGTTATCGGCAGAGAGTTCGGGTACGATATAGATTTTGGAGTCCCCGATGTTACGCATGTATTCGGGAGTCCTGCGGTTATGAGCCTCGCTTGATGTTATATTGCAAGGCTTGATATGTATACTGCTTTTTGTTGCCATTTTTTTGAATTTGATTTGAGTTATTGACTAACATTTCTTTTATTTGTCCGCTCATAACCGCAAGGGGTTCTTAGGGGTACAACCCATAAGCGGAGATTGCAAAGAGAGGGTCACTCTTTGCTCTGGGTGCTCAGGGGAGAAACGCCCTAAGTGGGTCATTAGGGCAAAGCCTTAATCCCCTCGGGAGAGCCCACAACTACGTAAGCGAAGCGTGTAGTTATAGTGGGCTATATCAAGGGCAAGCCCTTGTCAGTCCGCTACAGCCTACGGCTTCCGCTCTCCTGCTGTCAAGGAGGGCTTTTGTCATCGCTTGCGATGTGACTTGCATCGACCAATACAAGGTCGAGTTCATCAATCAGCTTTTGCAGTACAGGGTTCTTCTCTATCATCTGTTGGAGGATTTTTTCAGCTTCTACCAAGTGGTTGGCAGTGGACATTAACTTGCCTTCCTGTATCTGAAAAATAATCCAGTCGGCTATGTCGATATGGTCTGCTTTCTGCTTGGGAGTAGCGTGTTTTTCCAAGAGGTCAGAAACGATAGCTTTGCAATAGGTCATGCTCTCGGCACGCTGTTTCCACTCGGTATATCCGTCTGCATCGGGAAAGAGAAGTACGGTTCTTCCGCTCAACACACGAAGTTTGTCCTCTTTCATCTGACTCTTGCCACCTGTCGCCAACCATACATAGTTAGGGAAGATAGCAGAGCCGATGATGGCACTCTTCTCGGATTCAACCAATACCACCACCTTGTCGGGATAGAGGCTTAGCAGGTGTTCACCGAAAAGACATTGGGATAGTAGCCATTCTTCTGGCAATACATTCTGCTTTTTCAGTATGTTATGTATCCAGTTGATGGCTACACCTTGTTCCTTGATACGGTGTCCATCTTCGGGATTGTACTGCATTACCTTTCCTGTACGCACCTTTCCGTTCTTGTCTATCTGCCAAAAGATAACAGCACCGTCACGGGTCGCCCCCAAACGATACTCATCCAACAAGCGGTTCAACACCTCCTGAGACTTGCTGCCATAGTAGTTGCCAAGCAATATAGAGAGAAAGCGGAAGAAATTACTCTGCACGCTTTTAGATTTCTCCACATAGTGAATCGGAACATAGCCGATGGGCGTAGGTTTCATTGGCTCGGTCGGAGTGCTCTTGCTCTTCACTTCTTTCATTTGCCCATCAAAAGAAGAAGCATCAAAGGTACGGCATTCGGGATGATCCTGAAAGTATTGCTTGGGAGTGTAATGATACCCGCAGCTGCTTTCGTAGTTGCATCTTCCGACTGACGGATGCAGAGGTGTATTCTCCTCGTCCACATAATAGACAAAGGAACGCTTGTCGCCACAACTTGGACAGGTATGCCGTGTGGCTATACCTTTGTAGCTTTGTAATGAATATCGTTTCATGCCTTGGCCTCCTTTCTCTCGGTATTATCGGGTGTCCCGTCCTGTCCCATCTCCCGTTCCCCTAAGGGCTGGGACGGTGGGACACTTGGGACGATGGCTTTTTCATTCTCTTTGCTTCGGTGGATTACTCGCCCGACAGTTGATTTACCGCAACCTACTTGTGAAGCAATCTCCCTTAACGACTTGCCCATTCGGGAGAGCTCCAATATCTGGCTGTCCCTACGGGTGGATTCATCGTCTCCCAACTGCTTCAGATGTTCCTTTTCCGTGGAGTACCCTCGGTGTACAAATTGCAGAAAGCAATCGACCTTCTCAATCTCATAGATGATGACATTGTCGCCATCGTATGAGTATGTCCCATAGCGCACCTTAAGTTGCTTCACATAGCGTAGACTTCCATCTTGGGCACTTTTGCCAATGGCAAATACACTGTCAAAGAAGTTGTACAGGCGTTTGCTTCCGGCAAGGTCGTTCGAGGTGATGGGACAGTCCAAGGAGCGTTTGGGAGTATGTGCCAGGACGAGGAGGGACAACCCGTATTTCTTCTTGAGATTGTTGAGCTGGATCATCAGCCGTCCTGCCGCATCCCCCTTTTCCATGGCACAGCACAGATAGGTAAGGTTATCAACGATGAATATCCTGCATCCTGTCTGCAGTGCCATCTGCTCGATGCTACCGATGATTGCCTCCTCGAAGTTGGCATCAAGGAGGGAATCACAATCAAGGGATACACGGTACAGCCTTTCGGGGAAGGAATACAGATTGCCGTGCTCGTTGGTATAGCGGAGCTGGAACTGTTTCTCGGACAACTCGAAATCTAGATTATAGAATATGGAAAATAAGAAGGAAGAGCCAACTTTGAACAAGGTAACGTTCGTAAACGGTGTGCAGATTAAAAACAAAAGTGGAAAGCACTGATGTGGGATAATTTTATCTATTATGGTAAGATTAATCAAAACAGAGACAGTCATAAGTGTACTGATGGGGCATTTTATAAAGAAATTATTGTTTATCTTGCTGTTTGTCGGGGTACTGATTGCTCCGGCAAACGCACAAAACGAAAAGAATATGTATTCGTACAAGAAAATTGGCAACAAGTATATTGTCAGCATTAACAATCATACTGAAATTGTGAAAGCCCTGAATGCTTTCTGCAAGGAGAAAGGAATTCTGTCGGGTTCTATCAACGGGATTGGTGCTATCGGAGAGCTGACCCTCCGTTTCTTCAATCCCAAGACAAAAGCATATGATGATAAGACATTCCGGGAGCAAATGGAAATATCCAACCTTACAGGGAATATATCATCTATGAATGAGCAGGTATATCTTCATTTGCATATAACCGTCGGCAGGAGCGACTATTCCGCTTTAGCCGGACATCTACTTTCCGCAATACAGAATGGTGCAGGGGAGTTCGTGGTGGAAGATTATAGCGAGCGGATAAGTCGCACATATAATCCGGATTTAGGACTGAATATATACGATTTTGAAAGATAGTTGCCTATAAATATCGCTTGGAATACAGGATAATACATCATTCAGCTTAGATGATATATATCAAAAAAAGTTTATCAATTCTGTCACGTTAACTTTGCAACAGAAATAATTTAAAGACTATCAAATATGGATAAAGACAAGGATATGAGCCGCCGGAGATTCCTTAAAATGGCGGCATTGACAGGAGCTGCCATGTGTGTCGGGCCTACCTTGAACAAGGTAACGGCAGCAGAACGGGTATGGATGGGGAAACAACAAGTTGCAAACAACATCCCTGCAGGCATGGCGGCGGTGCGCACTCGGCGAACATTGGGACACGGAAATACGGCATTCACTGTTTCTGCAATGGGATATGGCTGTATGGGCTTGAACCATAACCGCAGCCAGTACCCGAGCAGGGAAAAAGAAATCGCCCTGGTGCATGAAGCTGTTGAACGTGGGGTGACCCTTTTCGATACAGCCGAAAGCTACGGCTACCACATCAATGAAAAATTGGTCGGCGAAGCCTTGAAAGGATATACCGACCGGGTATTTGTGTCATCGAAGTTCGGACATAAGTTTGTAAACGGTGTGCAGATTAAAACCGAAGAGGACAGCACTCCGGCCAACATCCGCCGGGTTTGTGAAAACTCGTTGCGCAATCTCGGAGTTGAAACATTGGGCATGTTCTACCAGCACCGCATAGACCCGAACACACCGATTGAAGCGGTGGCTGAAACATGCAGCAAACTCATCAAGGAAGGTAAAATCCTGCATTGGGGCATGTGTGAAGTAAACGTTGATACCATCCGCCGTGCGCACAAGATATGTCCGGTTACGGCAATCCAAAGCGAATATCACTTGATGCACCGCATGGTAGAGACGAACGGAGTGTTGGAGCTGTGCGAGGATTTGGGCATCGGTTTCGTTCCATACAGTCCGCTGAACCGTGGTTTTTTGGGCGGTATGATCAATGAATATACCAAGTTTGATGTTACCAACGACAACCGGCAGACCTTGCCACGCTTCCAGCCCGAAGCCATACGCGCCAACTATCGTATTGTGGAAGTTCTTAACGCTTTCGGCCGTACAAGAGGCATTACCCCGGCACAGATAGCTTTGGCCTGGCTGATGAACAAGAAGCCTTTTATCGTGCCTATTCCGGGCACCACCAAACTCTCTCATCTGGAAGAGAACCTTCGTGCCTGCGACATCCGTTTCACGGCAGAAGAGATAGAAGAACTGGAAACAGCCGTAGCTGCCATTCCTGTGGTGGGTAGCCGCTACGATGCCTTGCAGGAGTCTAAAATCCCAAAATAATCCGTGTATGAAGAAACAGATATTTTACATGACGTTCATCGCTTTACTGTCGGGCTGTAATTGTTACAAAGGGAATATTCTGCAAATAGAGGAACAAGGCAGTTTTGCCGTAGGTGGCACCGTACTGACCGATTCATTGGGACACAAATACCACGGCGACCATGCTTATGTATTTTATCAGAAACCGGTTGATGCACGGAAATATCCACTTGTTTTTGCACATGGTGTCGGCCAGTTTTCCAAAACATGGGAGACCACTCCTGACGGACGCGAAGGGTTTCAGAATATATTTCTTCGCAAAGGTTTCTCCACCTATCTTGTCGACCAGCCTCGCCGGGAAAATGCCGGACGGAGTACGGAAGCTGTCACACTGGAACCGGTATTCGATGAAGAAGAATGGTTCAACCGTTTCCGTGTGGGAATCTATCCTGATTATTTCGAGGGTGTACAGTTCAGTCGCGACCGGGAAGCCTTAAACCAGTACTTCCGGCAGATGACGCCGACCATCGGACCTTTGGACTTCGATGTCTATTCCGATGCCTATGCTGCTCTTTTTGACAAAATCGGTCCGGCCATATTTGTCACTCATTCACAAGGCGGTCCGGTGGGTTGGTTTACTTTGCTCAAAACGAAGAACATCAAAGCCATTGTAGCATACGAACCCGGTGGAAGTGTACCCTTCCCAACCGGTCAAGTTCCCGAAGAAGGCAAAGTCTTGACACGGTCTAAAAAAACAGAAGGAATAGAAGTCCCTATGGCAGTTTTCAAGAGATACATGGAAATTCCCATCATCATTTACTATGGGGATAACCTGCCCGAAACAGACGAACATCCGGAACTTTACGAATGGACACGCCGTCTGCATCTCATGCGCAAGTGGGCCGAAATGCTCAATAAGCTGGGCGGTGACGTGACGGTCATTCATCTGCCCGATGTCGGTCTGCATGGGAATACGCACTTCCCGATGTCGGATTTGAACAATGTGGAAGTAGCTGACCTGCTGTCGAAGTGGCTGTATGAGAAACAGCTGGACAGATAGAAATTAACAGAGGATAACCCCAAAACCTAAATAAAAATAGTTATGAAACTGAAGTGCTTATTGGCAATGCTGCTCTTAACCTTCCTTTCGTGCAGCAACACTCCGGCTGTTGAAGATAAGATAGATTCGTTGCCTCACTCAGAGCCGGGGAAAACATTGATAGTCTATTTCTCATGGAGCGGACATACGCAAACTGTAGCCAACATTATCCATGAACTTATTGGATGCGACATGGTGGAGATTGAACCGGAAGAACCCTATTCTGATGAATATAATGAAGTGGTTGACCGTTTCAAAAATGAAAGAGACAATCATATTCTTCCAGCTCTGCGTACAAAAGTAGAGAATATGGATGATTATGATACATTGATTATCGGTAGTCCTATTTGGGGTGGTCTTCTGTCTTCTCCTGTAAAAAGTTTCCTGTCCGGTTATGATTTGTCCGGGAAAAAGATACTCCCATTCTGTACACATGGAGGAAGCGGAACAGCACAAAGTGTGGATAATATCCGCAAACTATGTCCCCATGCTGAAATATTGCTGTTTATGGCAGTCAAACTGCAAACTCTCGGAATGAAGTGAAAAAATGGCTGTCAGAAGCCGGATTTTCTGTCGAATTAAATTACGCCCGTTTAATAGTTTTAATACTGAAATGAAATATCCTTTGTTATCCGCACTCTTTCATCCCCTTTTTCAGAGATTTGCAGATAGACCAGTAGTTGAGATTAGGGAATATGAGATTGTCTTCCTGACAGGGTCGGTAACGCTCGATAATCTGCAAAGGAGTATCCAACAGTTTCACTTGGAACGGCACTTTTGTCTTGTACCGTTTGGACAATATCCACTTCTCACCATTCACTTCTACGATGTTGCTATTGGTTAGTTCCTTGATGTCCACGAAAGAGAGGGCAGTGAAGCTGGCGAAAACAAAAATGTCACGAATATAGAACAGTTGGACATCCCCAACTCGTGCGTCATCAACGTTTTCAGTTCATCTTCCGTCAGGAACTCACGTTCCGTCACATTAGGGCTGATGTGGAATTGGGCAAACGTTTTTTTCGGTATTAGTCCGTTAAAGTGCACACACATGACAACGCCTTTCAGCCACATGCATTTTTCCCATATCGTCCCGTTGTGAAGTCCCGCTTTCGTTGATAGGTAGGCTGCAAACCCCTTGATGAAGTCGGGCTTAATCTCCAGCATGAACATATCCGTCCGTCTGTAAAAAGACTTGATGAACGCTGCCACATGGTTTCTTGCCACCACCCGTGAACGGTGGTTGCCATTACCCTGTCTTTTCCGACACGCTTCTTGAATACTTCGTTCTCACGTCCGGACGCTTTGAGCAGTGTCTCATACTCACTGCCGATACCCTGATAAGCATTGCTCACCATTTCAGCCGTCACGAACGCTTCACGGTCGAATATACGCAGGTAGTGCTTGATGATTTGAGCCTTGATGTTGTCAAGGGCAAGGTTGATATCACGTACTTCCGCACTCTTGCCTTTCGCCCTGTTCCCTTTCACGTCCCAAAGCGTTTTCGGGATACTCTACTTATAGCTGAACTGCGTCACAATCCCGTTAATCGTTACCCGTCCTATGATGCGGACAATATCGTTTTTCTCCTTGTTGCCGTTCACGTAGAACAGCACTTTGAATGTACTTCTTGCCATACTCGTTTTTTAAGTTTAAAATTAAGTATCAATGAGTTATGCCTTGTAAACCAACCGAAGCCATACGGAGAAAAATTCAGCACGGAGTATCAAAAACCACCTTTCACGGGGTAATGATTTAGCAACCTTTCTACTTCATAAATTTACTTTTTTTTGCGTTACCTCGTTTTATGCCTTTGTCCTCATTTGTCCTCACAAACGCTTTATTCATAGCCGTTTTAAAAACATTTCCGCCTTTCTATTCCTCTTTTCCACAGATTTTTAGTAAATTTATATCCGTCTAATTTTTAAGGTCCTATGTTCAGACTCAATCTAACCAAACATTGCATAAAGTGGTACTGTTTCATCCAAATGCAACTGATGGACACGTTCGTACATTATTTTGTGCTTGTATCGTTATATCTATTGCAGCTATTATCTGTAGTTCATTTGTATCCATGGCCCATTACAGACAGGCGTTATTCAGTATGACTTATTTTTCCTCCCTGGTGTTTTTTGTGGAGTATGCATTGCGCATTTGCGGCACCGGTCAAATATCCGGATAGAGACATAAACCGTACACGATGGAAATATATTTTTTCATTCTATGGTTTGTGGACTCCGTGACCATTCTCCCTTATATGTTAACCTATATGTATTGGGATACGAATATTGTCCATGTCATTATCCTCCTTTACATTTTTATTATTGTCAAATAGATAAGATACTTACGGAAGAGTGGGTTATGACCTATATACCTGCGGTATCATGGTCTGTTTTTCTGCTATTCTGCTATACTATATAGAGCTTAATGTACAGCTTGAGGATTTCAAAACATTCGTGACGGGCTTTGGTGGGCAGTAATTCTAAGACTTTAAATAAAGAAAAATTAAGCCACCCCTTAAAAAAAAGAGATATTTCCTTTCAAAGAATTCATTTCTTTTATTACATTTGTATTAGTCTTTTGAAAATAGAAGATTTATAGTAAAGCGTTAAGGCATTATCCAAGTTCAGGAAATCCCCAATTTCGAAACAACAATTGGATAATACATTGGACGCTCCACGTTCTATCTATATAGATTTTTGTTATATATAGACGTGGGGCTTTGTGTATTATATGTTGTTGAGTATGGGGATACTTCTGAACGGTAATACCAAAGTTCCCACGCTTAACTTTATATAAACACAACTCCAGGGAACAGGGTTGGCTTATAATAAACATTATGAAAGCAACTTGTTTTAAAAGCGAGACAACTGTCTCCAACGACTTTCCCCCTTTGTTTGTTACTGTCTTTTGTGGAATATTCTATCCTTTCATTTCCATTCCTGTCTCTTTCGGAACATACCGTTCATTATCATACAAATTACATGCCAAAGCACTTTTCTGCCTTCTCCTGCTATGGTACTAGATAATAGTAACTCCCCCTATCACATAGAGGAAGAACTTTGGTTACAGATACTTTCTCTGTCAAGAGAGTTGCAGGAGTGTAAAGCTAGTCTGCACCATAATACTTTGGACTGTATTTCCGATAAGATTGAAGGAATAGAAAGAGAACTGGATGTCTTATTGGATATTCTGCAAGGGAGGCAAGACAAAAAGACATCATAGTGCTATTTTTTATGACAATTTGTCTACGCCGATAAGTTATCCTATTATTTAAGCCTCGTTTAAGAATTCCGTTTTATGGGTTACCCACAATCGAATGGAATTTTTATATACTGAGAATAACACATGATATTAGTAATGGATTTTCAATATTCAGAGTGATAATGGATAAACGAATAGAAAACGCCATGAATGAGTTGATCAATACAGAAATATGGTCAACCGGTTTATACCTGTCATTGCAGGTTTATTTTGAAGATGAACGGCTTCCAATACTTAGCTCCTAGCTGAACTCCCAAGCACAGGACAATATGAACAAGGTTTATCAGATGATGAATCGGATATGCCATGATGGAGGATGTGTTGTAATCAATGAAATGAAACGGGATACACATGAATGGACAACGCCATTGAATGCCTTGAATGAATTGCTTGAACATGAGCAGTACATATCACGTCAGGTAAACACATTTCTCATATTATGCTGGAATGTAAGCATGTCCTTCCATTCTTTCATCAGCGGGCTGTATGCAGACCGTATATATGTAAGTACGGCATTTATGGAATTGTTACGTATCCTCGCCAAGGAAAACGAACGGAAACTACCTTATTTTTGACGGTATGGATTTAAGATTGATGTTATGCAAAATTTAATATTGCAGAATGCTATCTGGTATGTTTTTTGCGATATAATAATCGATAATAAACTATATGTCATCATGGATATATTTGTATATTTAACATTGTGTTTCACTTCGCTATTCACCTTGATGGACCCTCTTGGAGTGATGCCGGTATTCCTGCAAATGACTGATGGAATGGATACGAAAGAACGCAGATATATCGCCTTGAAAGCATGTACCATTGCATTTATCATATTAGTCCTTTTTACATTATCGGGCAGGTTTCTGTTTCATTTTTTCGGCATCTCAACAAACGGATTCCGGATTGTGGGAGGTATCATCATCTTTAAAATCGGATATGATATGTTGCAGGCACATTTTACCCATGTGAAACTGAATGAAACTGAACGAAAAGAATATTCCAAAGATATAACCATCACACCTCTTGCCATTCCGATGTTATGCGGTCCGGGAGCGATTTCCAGTGGAATAACATTGATGGAAGATGCTTCGGAATATACTTTCAAAATAGTATTGCTTGGCGTAATCGCTTTGGTCTGCATTCTTTCCTTCTTTATTCTGTGCGCGTCCACCCAGCTTTTAAAAATCTTGGGAGAGACGGGAAACAATGTGATGATGAGACTGATGGGACTTATTCTAATAGTGATCGCCGTGGAATGTTTTATCAGCGGGATACGTCCGGTATTAATTGAAATCTTGAAACAAGCCCATGCTTGTTCTTAAAGAAGAGAGATAATTTGGATTTATTATTAACATTAAAAGTTTGATTCATCATGACTGAAAAATTGCAAAATGCTCTGAATGAGCAAATCACAGCAGAATTATGGTCTGCCAACCTGTATTTATCAATGTCTTTTTATCTGGAAAGAGAGGGCTTTTCCGGAATGGCTCGCTGGATGCAGAAACAGTCTGCAGAAGAGACCGGGCATGCATATGCCATTGCCGGGTACATGATTAAGCGTGAGGCAACCCCGAAAGTAGACAAGGTCGATGTGGTTCCACAAGGTTGGGGTAACCCTGTTGAAGTATTCGAGCATGCTTTGGAGCATGAAAAACATGTTTCCAAACTGATTGATGAGTTGGTACAGGTAGCATCCGAAGAGAAAGACAATGCCACTCAGGACTTCTTGTGGCAATTTGTTCGTGAGCAAGTAGAAGATGAAGCGAATGTACTCAATATTGTTAGTCATCTGAGGAAAGCCGGAGACTGTGCTATCCTTTTTATGGATGCAAAACTGGGTGAACGGGAGTCATAAACCAGAATAATCAATAAAAATAAATAAAATGAAAATAGTAGATTTATTGGGAGGAAAGGCTGAGTACTACCTGAACCATACATGTAAGACGATAGACAAACAACTTATCCATATTCCGGGACCGGATATGATAGATAAGGTATGGATGAATTCCGACAGGAATATCCGTACATTGGAAAGTTTGCAGGCTTTATACGGACATGGACGTCTGGCCAATACGGGCTATGTATCCATTCTGCCTGTAGACCAGGGCATAGAACATTCTGCAGGAGCGTCTTTCGCCCCCAATCCGCTTTATTTCGATCCCGAAAACATCATAAAGCTGGCCATTGAAGGAGGGTGTAATGCCGTGGCATCCACATTCGGTGTGTTGGGCGCCGTGGCACGCAAATATGCACACAAGATACCTTTTATCGTCAAGCTGAACCATAATGAGTTGCTGACTTATCCGAACAGCTACGACCAGGTAATGTTCGGTACGGTGAAAGAGGCATGGAACATGGGAGCCGTAGCTGTCGGTGCTACCATTTATTTCGGTTCGGAACAAAGCCGCCGCCAGATAGTGGAAGTGTCACAGGCTTTTGAATATGCCCACGAACTGGGAATGGCTACTATTCTGTGGTGCTATTTGAGAAACAGCAGCTTCAAAAAGGATGGTACCGACTATCATGCCGCTGCCGACTTGACAGGACAAGCCAACCATATCGGGGTTACCATTAAAGCCGATATCGTGAAGCAGAAGCTCCCATCCAATAACGGCGGTTTCAAGGCTATCGGATTCGGAAAGACAAACGAGTGTATGTATTCGGAACTGACCACTGACCATCCGATAGACCTTTGCCGTTATCAGGTGGCGAATGGCTATATGGGACGTGTCGGATTGATTAACTCGGGCGGTGAATCCCATGGGGAATCCGACCTGCATGATGCTGTCGTAACGGCAGTAGTAAATAAGCGTGCAGGTGGTATGGGGCTGATCAGCGGTCGTAAGGCTTTCCAGAAACCGATGAAAGACGGAATTCAACTTCTGAACACCATTCAGGACGTATATCTGGATTCTTCAATAACCATTGCATAAAGAAGAAGTATCCATGAAAAGAATAGTGTTATTACGTCATGGCGAAAGTCTATGGAACAAAGAAAACCGTTTTACTGGATGGACGGACGTGGATTTAAGCGAGAAAGGAGTTGAAGAAGCCTGCAAGGCAGGCGATGCATTACGGGAGGCTGGATTTTCTTTTGAGGCAGCTTACACTTCTTACTTGAAACGTGCCGTAAAAACGTTGAACTGTGTCTTGGACCGGCTGGATAAAGACTGGATTCCGGTTGAAAAGACCTGGCGGCTGAACGAGAAGCATTACGGCATGCTTCAGGGACTGAATAAGAGTGAAACAGCGGTCCAATATGGTGAAGAACAAGTACACATCTGGCGAAGAAGCTATGACGTGGCTCCCGCTCCGGTAGGCAAAGATGATCCCCGTAATCCGGGCATGGATATCCGCTATGCCGGTGTACCAGATAGCGAACTTCCCCGTACGGAATCCCTGAAAGATACTATTGGGCGTGTCATGCCTTACTGGAAATGCATCATCTTTCCCGCATTGATGTATAAGGACAGCCTGCTGGTAGTCGCCCATGGTAACAGCCTGCGCGGAATCATCAAGCATCTCAAAGGAATTTCCGATACGGATATTTCCAACCTGAACCTGCCTACGGCAGTTCCTTATGTCTTTGAATTTGACGACAGGCTGGTTCTTGTCAAGGACTACTACCTTGGAAACCCGGAAGAGATACGGAAACGGGCAGAAGCTGTGGCCAAACAAGGGATGGCTAAAAAATAAAAATCTGTCTATCAAGCAGATGCTTTTTTTTAAGTTTTAATTATTAACTTTTAAAGAGGAGGTAAAAATGGTACCTGTAAAAACAAACCAGAATTGGTTACCGAGTATTTTTAACGATTTCTTTGACAATGAATGGATGGCAAGAGCAAACGCTACGGCTCCAGCCATCAATGTGATTGAGAATGAAAAGGACTACAAGGTAGAACTGGCAGCTCCGGGAATGACCAAGAATGATTTTAAGGTAAGTGTGGATGAAAGCAACAATCTGGTAATCTGCATGGAAAAAAAGGACGAGAAAAAGGAGGAGAAGAAAGACGGAAAATACTTGCGCCGTGAATTCTCCTATTCCCGATTCCAGCAGAGTATCCTGCTGCCGGATAATGTGGAAAAAGATAAAATTTCGGCCAAAGTGGAACACGGGGTCCTGTTTATCGATATTCCCAAAGTCGTAGATAAGAAGGTTCAGGAAACCACCAAAACTATTGATGTCAAATAAGATATCTTGATGAGACTCTACAGAAGGCATTTCTTATTATCAGGGAATGCCTTCACCCGGATATTTGAATTCCAAAATAAATATAATGAGAGGATTTGATTTCGATAAAGCGCTGGTAGCCCTTCAGAATGAACTGCATTGTTTTGCATATAAACTGACTGCTGACAAGGATGAAGCAGAAAACTTGTTGCAGGAAACAATGTTGAGGACGTTGGATAATAAGGATAAGTTTGATTCCGGTACGAATTTTAAAGGCTGGATGTATACCATCATGCGCAATGCATTTATCAATAATTGCCGGACAAAGAAAATACGAGGGAATTTATATGTATTATCAGAACCTGAATATCATTTCCTGTTAAGGGACGACTCTTTCATTTTCGTGGATAACGGGCATGATGCAAAAGAGATAAGGGAAGCCCTTAAAACATTGCCTAAAGCACATTATGTCGTTTTTATGTTGTACCGGAGTCAAATATCGGGAAATAGCCGCAAAGATAGGAGTGTCACTGAGTACGATAAAAAGCCGTATCTTTTATAGCAGAAAAAGGCTAAAACAGTTGCTTTCTAATTTTGCCTGATTAATTAAAATATAAAAAACAAATTATGGATAACAAGTATATTGGAATTCTGACTTCCGGAGGGGATGCTTCAGGAATGAACGCGGCTATCCGTGCCGTGACCCGCGCCGCCATTTTTAACGGATTTAAAGTGAAAGGAATTTATAGAGGTTACGAGGGGCTGATTGCCGGTGAAGTGAAAGAACTCACGACGGAAGATGTAAGTAGCATTATCCAGAGGGGAGGCACCATACTGAAAACAGCTCGCTCCGAGACTTTCACCACTCCCGAAGGACGCAAGAAAGCTTATAAGGTCATACAGAAAGAGAACATCAATGCTTTGATAATTATCGGTGGAGACGGTTCCCTGACGGGAGCCCGTATCTTTGCGGAGGAGTATGATGTGACGTGCATAGGATTGCCCGGCACCATTGACAATGACCTATATGGTACCGATTTTACCATAGGATATGATACGGCATTGAACACCATTGTGGAATGCGTGGATAAAATCAGGGACACGGCAACCTCCCATGACCGTATCTTCTTTGTCGAAGTGATGGGGCGTGATGCGGGCTTCCTGGCACAAAACAGCGCAATAGCTTCCGGTGCTGAAGCGGCCATCATCCCGGAGGACAGGACGGACGTGGACCAGTTGGAAACATTCATCGGGCGCGGATTCAGAAAGACGAAAAACAGCAGCATCGTAATTGTGACCGAAAGTCCTGAAAACAAGAATGGAGGTGCCATATATTACGCCGACCGGGTAAAGAAGGAATATCCCGGGTATGATGTCAGGGTTTCTATCCTGGGCCATCTGCAACGGGGTGGTGCTCCGAGTGCCAATGACCGTATACTGGCAAGCCGGCTGGGTGAAGCCGCAATCCAGGCCTTAATGGAAGGCCAGCGAAATGTTATGATAGGCATACGGAACAACGAGATTGTTTATGTTCCTTTTGTCCAGGCAATCAAAAAGGACAAGCCTATTGACAAAAGCCTGATCCGGGTCCTTAACGAATTATCGATCTAAAATAACCGTTAATATGTCAGAAGTTGCTCCTTTAATATCGGATCTTGCCATAATTCTGATTATTGCCGGTATTGTAACCGTCATTTTCAAGTGGCTGAAGCAACCGGTCATATTGGGCTACATTGTAGCCGGTATTATGGCGGGTCCTTCCGTTTCTCTGGTCCCGACTGTTTCCGATCCTGCCAATATCAAAATATGGGCGGACATCGGTGTCATTTTTCTGCTGTTCGCGATGGGACTGGACTTTTCGTTCAAGAAATTGATAAATGTGGGCATTACGGCTATCGTTGCCACTGTCACTATTGTATGTGGCATGATGTTCATAGGTTATACAGCGGGGAATGCAATGGGGTTCTCCCACATGAGCAGTATTTTTCTGGGTGGAATGTTGTCCATGTCGTCCACGGCCATCGTATTCAAGGCCTTCAATGACATGGGACTTCTCCAACAGAAATTCACTGGCATTGTCTTGGGGATTCTTGTTATCGAAGATCTGGTGGCTGTAGTGATGATGGTTGTTCTTTCCACGTTGGCGGTAGGCAAACATTTTGAAGGGAAGGAGATGCTGGAAAGTATATTGAAGCTGGCCGCTTTCCTGATTTTCTGGTCGGCATTGGGTATCTATCTGATACCTACCCTGCTGAAGAAGATACGCCGTTTCACCAGCAACGAGATTTTATTGATAACCTCTCTGGGACTTTGCCTGGGAATGGTGATGATTGCGACAAAAGCGGGATTTTCTGCCGCATTGGGAGCCTTTGTCATGGGGTCCCTGCTGGCAGAGACCGTTGAAGCGGAAAAAATCGTACATATCGTACAGCCGGTAAAAGACCTGTTCGCTTCCATATTTTTCGTGTCGGTAGGAATGATGATCGATCCTGCCATGATGTGGGAATATGCCGTCCCTATTCTCATCCTGACATTGCTGGTACTGTCCGGTCAGGTACTGTTCGGGAGCTTTGGTGTCTTGCTTTCCGGCCAGCCGTTGAAAATTGCCATACAGTCCGGCTTTTCACTGACACAGGTCGGTGAATTCGCATTCATCATCGCATCTTTAGGCGTCAGTCTGAATGTTACGGACAAGTATCTCTATCCGGTCATAGTGGCAGTATCTGTCATAACGACTTTTCTTACCCCCTATATGATACGGCTTTCGGAACCAGCATACCGGTTTATAGACATCCACATGCCTGAATCCCTGAAAGATTATCTCGTACACTATACGTCCGGGGCAATGACTGTAAAACACCAGGGTACTTGGCATAAACTGATCCGGTCTATGCTGGTGTCTGTCACACTCTATCTGGTCGTATGCGTTTTTTTCATCACTTTATATTTTTCCTATGTGCATCCTTTGATTAGGAAAAGTCTGCCGGGAATGGAAGGGAACTTGTTGGGCTTCATCATCATCTTTCTTGTCATATCCCCGTTTCTATGGGCCATCATCATGAAAAGGAACAATTCAACCGAGTTCCGTAAACTCTGGACGGACAACAAGTTCAACAGAGGGCCTTTGGTATCAATAGTACTTGTCAAAATACTGATCTGCACGATTATCATGATGAGTATCATTACCCATCTTTTCAATGTTGCCTTGGGAGCCGGGTTGGTAGTCTCTTCCATTATCATTGCCGTCATTTATTTTTCCAAGCGGATCAAGAAACGGTCGCTGACTATAGAGAGACAATTTATGGCAAACTTTCAGGGGACGGACGGGAATGGACTTTCTACAGAAAGTGATACAGGCTCCACCTTTGGCAGCAATATCCCGTTCAAGGAATTACATTTGGCGGATTTCACAGTATCCCCTGATTCCATATATGTGGGCAGAACATTAAAAGAAAGCAGCTTGCGCACCTTGTTTCAGATAAATGTGATTTCAATCACCCGTGGAGAAAAACGCCTAGATATACCACAAGGGGAAGAACATCTCTATCCATATGACAAGGTTACGGTCGTAGGTACGGACCGACAGTTGGAAAGCTTCCGGACATCCATGGAGCAAAAGAAGGTAGAAAGGAACGGGAACGGAACATCCTCGCAGGATGAGATGGAAATAGGGCAATTTCCTGTCGAAGGAGGTTCACCATTGATCGGAAAGACGATCCGGGAGGCAGACATATCGGATAGCATCATTATCGGAATAGAGAGGAGTACCGTGAATATTATGAATCCAGACCCTGATACAATTTTCAAGGAGAATGATACGGTATGGATTGTCGGTAAACGAAAAATAATAAAAGGACTGAATAAAGATTAGGACTTATTTAATTAAAATGTCATGGAATATTCAAGTTATAATGTAAATACCCCTCAGTGGAGGGAGATTACAGTAGGTTCACATCTTCCTGCAGAACTGCGAAAACTTGCAGAAATCGCACATAATCTCTGGTGGACATGGAATGATGACGCAAAGAAACTGTATTGTGATTTGGATTCGGAACTTTGGAAAGAGGTGGAACAGAATCCGGTATTGTTTCTGGAGCGGATAAATTATGAGAAGCTTGTAGCGCTGGCACATGATGAGAACTTTGTCTATAAAATGGATGCCGTCTATTCCGCCTTCAAAAAATACGTAGATGTGGAACCGGATCACCAGCGCCCGTCAATAGCTTATTTCAGCATGGAATACGGCTTGGATGAAGTCCTTAAGATATATTCCGGCGGTTTGGGAATGTTGGCGGGGGATTACCTGAAAGAGGCGTCGGACAGCAATGTGGACCTTTGTGCCATAGGACTTTTGTACCGTTACGGTTATTTTGACCAGTCGCTTTCCATGGACGGCCAGCAGACAGTCAATTATAAAGCGCAGAATTTCGGGCAGCTCCCGATTGAAAAGGTAATGCAACCGGATGGGAAACAACTGGTAATCCACGTCCCCTATGCCGACAGTTTTGTGGTACATGCCAATGTCTGGAAAGCCAGTGTGGGGCGTATTCCCCTTTATCTGCTGGATACGGACAATGAACTCAACAGCGAGTTTGACCGCCCTATCACTCACCATCTGTATGGAGGCGACTGGGAGAATCGGCTAAAACAGGAAATACTGCTTGGCATAGGCGGGATGATAACGCTGAGAGCTTTAGGTATAACGAAAGATGTATATCACTGTAATGAGGGGCATGCCGCACTGATCAATATCCAGCGGCTTTGTGATTACATAAATGGCGGCTTGAATTTCGGGCAGGCCATGGAGCTGGTACGTGCTTCCTCACTTTATACCGTACATACTCCCGTACCCGCTGGTCATGATTATTTTGACGAAGGGCTTTTCAATAAATATATGAAGGGATATCCTGGCAAGTTGGGTATAACCTGGGATAACCTGATGGATCTCGGGCGTCACAATCCGGGAGACAAGGAGGAACGTTTCTGCATGTCTGTCTTCGCCTGCAAGACCTGCCAGGAGGTAAACGGTGTCAGCAAGTTGCATAAATCGGTATCCCAGCAAATGTTTGCGCCGATCTGGAAGGGATACTTCCCGGAAGAGAACCATGTGGGTTATGTAACCAACGGGGTACATCTGCCTACCTGGTGTGCGGCAGAATGGAAAAAGCTTTTCAAGGACAATTTTGATGAGAATTTTTTCTGCGACCAGTCCAATCAGAAAATCTGGGAGGCCGTCTATGGCATCCCGGATGAAGAGATATGGAATACCCGGTTAAAACAGAAAGCAAAATTGCTGGACTATATCAAAAGCAAATGCAGCAAGGACTGGCTCAGGAGTCAGATTGATCCGGCATTGAGCGTTTCCATTTTTGAGAGATTCAATCCCGATGCTCTTCTAATAGGCTTCGGACGCCGTTTTGCTACATATAAGAGGGCTCATCTTCTGTTCACGGATATAGACCGACTTGCCAGGATTGTGAATAATCCGAAATATCCGGTACAGTTCATCTTTGCAGGCAAAGCCCATCCCAATGACGGTGCCGGGCAGGGGCTGATCAAGCAAATCGTGGAAATATCCCGGCGTCCGGAATTTTTAGGTAAAATCATATTCTTGGAGAATTACGACATGGACCTGGCACGCCATCTTATCTCGGGGGTGGATATTTGGATGAACACCCCTACGCGGTTGGCAGAAGCTTCGGGTACGTCGGGCGAGAAGGCATTGATGAACGGTGTGCTTAATTTCTCCGTGCTGGACGGTTGGTGGTATGAAGGATACCGTAAGGATGCTGGATGGGCACTGACTGATAAAAGGACTTATCAGAATGAACAGTACCAAAACCAGCTGGATGCCGAAGCCATCTATTATTTGTTGGAGCATGACATCCTGCCACTGTATTACGAGCATGGGGGGAAGAACTATTCGGAAGACTGGGTCAAGTATATCAAGAACTCAATCGCACAAATCGCTCCCCATTTTACCATGAAAAGACAGTTGGACGACTACTATGACAGGTTCTATAACAAACTGTCAGAGCATTTCCACATTCTGGCAGCCGACAACTTTGCGAAGGCGAAAATGATGGCTGACTGGAAAGCAAACGTCCGAAGCAGATGGGATGCCATAGAAATCAAATCCATAGAGGCAGGGAATGGGCTGAATGCCACGGTTGAAGCCGGAAAGGAATATGAGGTGACGGTTGTCGTTGATGAGAAAGGCCTGGATGACGCAATCGGAATAGAATCGGTCATTATCAGGCGTGAAGACGGTCAGGATCACATATATGAGGTTATTCCCCTTTTGCCGGTTTCCAAGAATGGGAATTTATATACCTTTAAGGCGACATCCGGCATTTTCAACGCTGGAAGCTTCAAGCAGGCCTTCCGTATGTATCCCAAGAATGCTTTGTTACCTCACCGACAAGATTTCTGTTATGTACGATGGTTTTAATGAACAGTAAAAGGATATGCAAAAACAACGTATGAGCGGGCAAAATCAAAAAACAGATAAACGGATAGCATGGCCGATCATCATCATGAACTTCACGGGAGTGTATGACTACGAGGCGTTTGCCCGGAACAATAAATTTATATGGCTGGATTGTCGTCATCTTTATGGTACAGATGGCTACTGTGACAGGGAGGGGGCTTTGGCTTTGAAGGGGATGATTGCTGATTATCCGGCGGAGGGAGTCCATTTCATCGATTCAGGCAATTATCATTATTTGACTAAATTCTGGACAGACAAACTTGAAACTCCGTTTTCGCTGATTGTGTTCGACCACCATCCCGATATGCAGCCACCGTTGTTTGACAACATACTTTCTTGCGGAAGTTGGGTAAAGGATATATTGGACCATAACAACAACTGCAAGAAAGTAATTATCGTAGGTTCTTCAGACAAACTGATACAGGCTGTGCCGAAAGGATATGAAAGACAAGTTCGGTTTTACAGTGAAACTACGCTCATGCACGAAGAGGGTTGGCAGAACTTTTCTTCCGGACATATCAACGGACCGGTTTACATTTCCATAGACAAGGATGTCTTGAATCCGGCTTCGGCAGCAACAAACTGGGATCAAGGTTCTCTCAGCTTATGGGAATTGGAGAAACTGCTGGCTGTTATTCTTCAGAAAAAACAGGTAGTAGGCATTGACATCTGTGGGGAATGCTCCACAACACTCAATCTTTTTGAAGAAAAACGGGAAACCGTCATGGATAGCCAGGCAAACAAAGAATTGCTCAGATTTATCCGGTCATCCTCCGGCCTTCAATAGAATTAGTTTTTTTGTTATTATAATTATCATATAAAAATAAAATAATTTAGCTTTATGGAAACAATTGTTCGTAGAATTGGACTTGTTGCACACGATGCAATGAAAAAAGACATGATAGAGTGGGTTCTCTGGAACTCGGAACGTCTGATAGGACATAAATTCTATTGTACGGGTACAACCGGTACACTAATTAAAAAAGCCCTTGAAGAAAAACATCCTGAAATCAAATGGGATATCACAATCCTGAAATCTGGTCCTTTAGGAGGTGACCAGCAAATTGGTTCGCGGATCGTAGAAGGAGAAATAGACTATCTGTTCTTTTTTACAGATCCGATGACACTACAGCCGCATGATACGGATGTGAAAGCATTGACCAGACTGGCTGGAGTTGAAAATATTGTTTTCTGCTGTAACCGTTCGACTGCGGACCACATTATTACGAGTCCCTTATTCACTGACCTAACTTACGAACGTATTCACCCGGATTACACCAATTACACGCAGCGTTTTGAAAACAAGGGAATCATATCTGAAGCAGTGGAGCAAGTGAAAAAGCGGAGGAATAAAAGTGAGAATAACATTTCTAAATGAACTGTAATAAGTAGTAGAATATTTATAAGGCTATCTAAGAAACAAGTTGTTTACATCTTTCAGAATAGGTATCAGCTGAATAGTAATCTGCTAAGTTTGTGTCAAAACGTTGGCACAAACTCTTTTATATTTTACAGTTCTGCTATATTTTCTTTTGGCTATGCTGCTTTTTCCAGGGGCAGCGGATTTTTCCGGTTGGCAAGCTTTCCTTTAAGCGTATAGCCTAGCCAGTCTGAACATGAAGAATTTCAGATCAGCCACCCCTCTAAACTGGCTTCGAAGAGCTTTGATTTTAGCATTGAACGACTCCGCTGAAGCATTTGTCAATCGTTCTTCAAAATTTTAGGGGAAATACCTAAAGATACAAAAAGCCAACTAATTCGCAATACTTTTAGTATGAATTAGTTGGCTAATTTTATAGGATTTACTGAATATCCCCTAGTTAAAACAGCTATGCACAATTCCTTTTATTCCGTTTTCAGGTATATGGCATACAAATTGTCAATAATACCATCTGCTAAGCCAATGACCGGAACATGGATATACTCAGCTTTGACAATACCTGCAATTATCAGAAATATCTCAGCGGCGGGAACAATAACATCTGCACGGTCAGTTTTCAGATTAAATTCTTCCATGCGCTGTTATACCGGCACCACGAGTGACCGTTTCTCCGGATGGTATGAATTTGAAGTATCAACATAAAATCGGATTGTTATGGAAACCGTATGTTTTGAAAGGAAGGCGTTCGAGGAATTTGCCATGAAAATCGAACGGTTCATACATAGGGTGGAGGGAATCCCCATCTGGATTTGAAAGGCGTGAAGAGGACGGCTGGCTGGCTCGACCACCAGGATGTCTGCCTGAAGCTGAAAATCAGCAAGCGCACCTTGCAGACCTTGCGGGATAACGGCACGCTCGCCTATACCAAGATAGGCAACCGTACCTATTACCTGCCGGAAGACGTGGAGCGTATCGTCACGAAAGTGGAGGACAGACGCAAGGATGCACGCTACAGGGGGCACACCATTTGAAGGAATTGAACTGAAGTATCAACAAAAGACAAATGAGCAGTATGTATAATAGAGTTTATATCGAATAATTGATTAAAGCGTTCTTTGATTTATCTTTGTGATCTAAAAAGTTCAATTGATGTATTACGACAAGATTCGCCACCGTCATAGCCAAGTGCTTGCTGCGACAGGATTAACTCCTGCTGAGTTTGACGCTTTGCTAATAACTTTCAAGTACCATTGGGATGAATATTACAGCCATTTTACCTTGGAAGGTAAAGTGCGCCAACGTATATCTTACAACAGTGTTGTCTCTGATTCAGGACAAAATGTTCTTCATATTGGTATATCTGAAGACCAATCCCCTTCAGGAACTCCATGCTATTCAGTTTGAGATGACCCAGCCCCAGGCCAATAGATGGATTCACCTTCTTTCTGAGATTCTCCGGCGTACATTGAAAACGCTTGGTGAATTGCCTGACCGTAACTCCAAACGTCTGATACACATTCTTCAAGGGTGCGAAGAAGTCTTGTTGGACGGAACCGAGCGACCTATTCAGCGTCCTTTGGATGAAGACTGGCAGTCTGCATGCTATAGTGGTAAAAAAAACTCATAGCATAAAGAATAACCTGTTATGTACTAACAATCTTCGGATTGTATGGTTGAGCTCCACATACAAAGGTCATGTCCATGACAAAAAGATTTGTGATGAAGAACCTCTTCTACTTCCCAAAGGTATTAGGCTCTGGCAGGATACAGGTTTCATCGGACACAAACCGGATGGAGTTGAAATATGCATGCCCAAAAAGAAACCTAAAGGGAAAGAGCTTACTTGTGTTGAAAAACAAGAGAACAAGCGGATTTCCGGAGTTAGGATTAAAGTGGAGCATGCCATAGGTGGTATGAAAAAATGCCGTATTGTCAAAGAACGATTCAGATGCCATAAATTCGGTTTCGAAGATATGGTGATTCTTATTGCTTGTGGATTACACAACTTCAGAATCAGTCACAAAATGAGTCATATAACAAATTAATCTATATAATGTTTAATGAATTGAAAACGAAAGACGATGCGTGGATGCAGTCCATCCACGAGCGTATCGACCGGCTGTCGGCGATGATTGACGGCATTTTCGGAGATGGCGCGGTTCCGCCAAAAGAAGACGTGTACCTGTGCGACAGTGAGGTGGCGTGTATGCTGAAAGTCAGCCGCAGGACATTGGGCGAGTATCGGAGCAACGGCACGCTGCCTTACTATGTACTTGGTGGCAAGGTCTTGTACAAGAGGAGCGAGATCGAGCAGGTGTTGGAACGGGAATATAGGAGTGTCGGCAAGGCGCGGGGAAGCGGATGAAGATTCCATTTACCTGTTTTTTTACGCACTTGTACAGGCTGCGGGCATTAAGGCTGTCCGCATAAAGGCTGGACGTTTGCGTGCGCCAGCCACAGACTGTTTTTTAGAGGTGAGGGAGTTTGCCGTCTGGAAAAAGAACCTCTTTTTGGACTTTGGCACAAAGTTGTCCCCTGCCCGGTATCAGACTGTAATTCCTGTATGCAATCCTTTTCTGACTGTTCTCGTAACAGTCTGTTTCAATCCTGCCTGACCTTTGTTTACTTTTCATAAAGAGACTGTACCGCCTTTGTGACCGGGATATGAAACCGAAAGATTGTTTTTGACGGTTGCTAAAAAAGAAAAATCAAAGGTGTTTTGCATGTTCCGTAAAAAATCGTACCTTTACATAAAGTGAGTTGCACATCAACGCAATTGATGCAAGTATGTAGAAACCAGAACGGTTGCCAACTCGTTACCTCGTTTTTTGATGATCCGCATAAACTTTTATTCTTAGCGGATTATGTGATTCTTTCAAAAATAATCTCTATTTTGGGAATACGGCTTTCTGAATATCGGAAATTCTATGTGCCTGCCGTTTTACATCCCCTCCCTACAATCTACAACGACATGCTATCAGAACACTTCCCCATAAAATTTCTATTTTTCCTGTGAAATTATTCTCTTATTCAAAAAAAATAGTATCTTTGTCCTATAAAAGTTGTTCATAAGTATGAGACTGTAAAGTACTGAAATTAGCACAATCTCCAAATCGTTACCTTAGACTTTTCAGAACTTCCATAAGCGTTTGTCTTTCAAATTAATCCATCAAATTGATAAGAATTTAAAGTATAAAAACATATATACACCATAACAGAATTTCGGCGACTGTTATTTTTGGGCAGGTTAGTATGAACAGCAAGGCAAACTAAAGTTAACATTCACCAATGGGATGAAAAATGAAAAAATTACGTTCCGCCACAGTCGAATCGGTTTTAGACACATTGCTTGATTTTAGGGCCATGAGAAAAGTACATACCAGAGGTATAAAATTCGCGAACAAACATGTCTTGTTGGCAACTATGGCTTATAACCTAAAAAAGTTAATGAACCATGTTTATTATAAATTCTCAATCTTCAATCTCGATTGCCAACGTAATCAACAATTGGTTGGATTATATGAAATCAGTAACGATCTTTAACTTTGACAAAATAAATTTGTTTGCAGATATTTCTTTCCGCTTCCCATATTCGAGTGATATGTTTCTGCTCGAATATAGGAGGCAGCTCGTTTTGTATTCCTTTATCTCTATAAACTAAAATTGTACTTTTAGAATCTATTTTTGGTATTTTCTAATAAATTCCCTACATTTACACCCGTTTCATTTGAATTAATCTTAATAATGATTGTAGAACCGGAAGTTGTAGGAGAATTTGCCTCTGGCAGCCATGAAGCCTTTCATAAGATATTCAAGCTGTTTTATCCTAAGGTATATGCTTTTATACGGGGATTTATAAAAGATTTGGATGATTCTGAGGATTTGACTCAAATTGTCTTTATAAAACTATGGAATAAGAGAGCGATTTTTCACAAGGTACATCATTTTGATTCTTATTTGTTCATGCTTACCAAATATACCGTTTTTAATTATATCACAACTAAAAAAGTCTCCCGGTTTACAAGCGAAGATAATGTTCCCGAGATTTCTGATGAATATACTCCTTATGATAAATTGATAGCGAAAGATTTGCAATTATTAATTGATATGGTAGTGAATGAGATGCCTCCTAAAAGGAAAATGATATATAAGTTGAGTCGGATAAAAGGACTTTCTAACGAACAAATAGCAGAGAAACTGGGGATACAGAAAAAAACGGTGGAGAATCATTTGAATATCGCTTTAAATGAACTGAGAGACGCTTTGGCTCTTTCTATTTTAGTTTATTTAATACTGCCGGTTTAGGTGTATCATAAGATAGAACTATCTTTATTTATATAAAATGTGAAAATGAATAATTATATACATAAGATAATAGACTTTTTCTTTCATCATGAAGTTTCTGATGAGATAACGGAACGTGTTTATAATCGTATGGTTTTTCCTGTGGAAGATAAAGCAAGAGAAGAAGCTGTTTCACACATTTGGGATAAACTGGACGATGCTTCTTGCTCTGACGAAAAAATAGAGAAGGCTTTTTATAATTTGGAGACCTCTTTAGGATTAAAAAAAGAAGAACAGACTGTCGAATTAGTACATCGGGAACATATAAGAAATACGAAAAGAATAAATTGGGGAAGAGTAGCTGCTATTTGGGCTATTCCTTTCATTATGGTGTGTTTTTCGGCTTACTATTATTATTCTGCAAAGGATTATGTGAAGGAGACGTTGTCCGAAGTGACTTATATGCAGCGTTATGCAGCTATGGGTACACGTGAAGAAGTGGTTCTTCCTGATGGGAGTAAGGTTTGGCTTAATGCCGGTACTTTGTTGGTATATCCCTCCAGTTTCATATCTGAATCTCGCAATGTTTATATTGCGGGAGAAGGTTTCTTTGAAGTTTCAAAAGATAAAGAGCATCCTTTTATTGTCACTACCAATCATTTAGAGTTGGAAGTGCTTGGTACGACATTCAATATTTCGGCGTATCCGGACAATAATCAGATAATGGCTACATTGGAAACCGGCAGGTTACAGGTAAAGGTAAATAAACAACCGGAGAAATATTTTCTGGAACCCAATGACCAGTTGATATATACTCCTTCCACAGGGATAGTACAGCAGCATAAAGTGAATGCTGTTTCCCACTCCGATTGGCGTATGGGAGGGTTGTTCTTTGGCAATGTGCCGTTTAATGATGTTCTTCATACTTTGGAACGTGTGTATGGTGTGAAATTCCATGTGCGTACATCTATTTACCAGAATCAAAGTTTGAGAGTTCATTTTAATAGAAATGAATCGTTGGAGCAAGTACTTCAAATCATTAAAATATTGGTTCCCGGTATAGAATATGAAATTGTTGGCAAGAATATCTATTTAAGATAGCGGTTTAGTATTTGTTAACACAAAACCATTGGGTGTAGTATTTATTTTAATTGTCTTTCTCATGTACGTACACCTTATGTCGTTAATAAATCTAATATGAAATGAACAAGAAATTTATTCGAGTGTTGGGGCTTGGTGTTGGCTTATTTCTGGCCGGCAGCCTCTCTGTTAATGCACAGAAAGTTTCCTTCAATGGGGAACGTCTTTCTTTAAAACAAGCGTTTGAGAAAATTGAATCTGTTTCGAAGTATAAGATTGCTTATAACACTTCACAACTGGATGTCAATAAGCAAGTTGTCTTGAATCAAAAGAATCAGGATGTATTGCAAATTCTGTCGGATTTGCTAAAAGGAACTAATTGTGTCTATCAAGTGAATGACAATTATATTGTTATCACTCTGAAAGATGATGAGAAGGTTAAGAAAATTAAGGGTACTATAAAAGATTCGGCCGGGGAACCTATTATTGGTGCCAATGTAATTTTAAAAGGAGATGCCACTGTAGGAAGTATTACAGATATAGATGGTAACTTTGATTTGTCCGTTCCAAGCAATGCTACTTTGCAAGTTTCTTATATTGGTTATAATACTCAGGATGTTCCGGTCGGAAATAAATCTTTCCTTAATATTACTCTGAAAGAAGATACGGAAACATTGGATGAAGTGGTGGTTGTAGGTTATGGCTCGCAGAAGAAAGTCAATGTGATTGGCTCTATTGCATCAGTGGACAGTAAAGCATTGGAATCTCGTGCAGTGCCTGACGTTTCTAATATGTTGACCGGTCAGATGTCGGGTGTTACCATTACACAGGAAAGCGGTAATCCGGGACAGGATGCTGGTACTATTCGTATCCGTGGTGTCGGTTCGTTTGGAGCAACTCCTAGTCCTTTGGTTCTAGTAGATGGACTTCCCGGTTCTTTGAGTGATTTGACTCCGGCCGATATTGATAATATTTCAGTTCTGAAGGATGCCTCTTCAGCAGCTATTTATGGTTCTCGTGCTGCCAATGGTGTTATTTTGGTAACAACCAAGAAAGGAAAGGAAGGTAAAGCCCGTATTATTTATAATGGTTCCGTGGGTATGAGTCAGGCTACAGAATTGCCGGAATTGGCTCATTCTTATGAATATGCAGAATTTTATAATAAGGCGATTGGGACAGAAACCTATACGCCTGAGATGATTCAGAAGTATCGTGATGGTTCTGACCCTGACAACTATGCTGACGAAATGTATCTTGATGATCTTTTGGGCGGTCATGCACTGCAAACCAAGCACGAGTTGAGTGTAAGTGGTGGTACGGAAAAGGTACAATATATGGTATCATTGGGATATTTGCGTCAAAATGGTTTGTTGGACAATAACTATTATAACCGTTACAATGCTCGTGTAAACCTTGGTGCGGAATTGGCTAAGAACTTGAAACTACAAGTGCGTCTGAGCGGTATGACTTCTGATCGTCATGAACCTTCTACTCCGGGTTCTTTGGATATTGGCGGATTTAAAGGGATTATTTCTAATGCCGTTCGTTTTCCCGGTTTAACTCCGACTTACTTGCAGAATGGTGAGGTCGGTTTAGGACCTAAATTGCAAGGTACACCGGTGGCATGGGTAGACTGTGCGTCTTCATATCGTGAAGACTATGACAAATTTAAAAATAATATTGAATTGTCATATCAGCCGATAGATGGATTGACTTTGAAAATTTTAGGCGGTTATAATTATACATTAAGTCACGTTCGCCATTATCGTTGTGATATGATTCTTACGGGTGACAAGAGTACTGGTCCTTCTACATTGAGCGATGAAATGAAGCGAACTGTTTATAAGACCTTCCAAGCTGTAGCTGATTATAATAAGTCTTTTGGTAAACATAATCTTGCTGCATTGGTAGGATATACTTGGGAAGATGAAGGTCAGCGTACTTTATCGGGTAGTCGTAATAACTTTCCGTCTGATGACGTACCTTTCTTAGGGGCCGGAGGGGCAGACGGTCAGACAAATGGAGGTGGAGGATATGATTGGGCTATACAGTCTGTCTTCGGTCGTTTGACATATAACTATGATCAGCGCTATTTATTTGAAACAACAATGCGTTATGATGGCTCTTCTCGTTTTCCGACAGATAGCAAATATGGTTTTTTCCCTTCTTTGGCTGCAGGTTGGCGTATCTCTGAAGAACAGTTTTGGAAGGAAAATGAAAATTTGTCTTTCATTAATAATTTAAAACTGAAAGCTTCTTACGGTATATTGGGTAATAATAATATCGGTAACTATCCTTATCAGTCGGTATACTCTTTAGGGCAAGAACAGAACTATGTATTTGGCGGAGTGTACACACAAGGAGCAGCTGTTACTACTTATGTGGATCCGGGTTTGAAGTGGGAGCGTACTCGTACTACCGATGTTGGTATTGAGACTGCATTCTTTAATAATAAGTTGACATTTAATGCTTCTTATTTCTATCGTAAGACTACAGATGTATTGTATAAGCCGGCTGCAAGTTATTCTTCGATTTTCGGATTAAGTGTATCGCAAGTAAATACCGGTGAGTTGGAAAATAAAGGTTGGGAGTTTGAAATAGGTCATCAAAATACAATTGGTAAGTTCCATTATCATATTAATGGTAATTTCTCTATTATTGATAATAAGGTATTGACATTGGGTATGGGAAATGTGACCCAGAACAATGGTATGGTAGGTAACGGTAGCGATTTGTTTATCGGTTATCCGATGCAGATGTTTTATGGGTATAAAACGGACGGAGTATTTCTGACCGATGATGAAGTAGGTGACTGGTATGATCAGACTGCGATAGCCAAAGGTTCTAAAGCCGGAGATATTCGTTATGTTGATATTACAGGTGATGGCAAAGTAACACCGGATGACAAAACGTTCTTAGGTTCTCGTATACCTAAATATACTTTTGGATTGAATTTCGGTGGAGAATATAAAGGATTTGATTTCAGTGTATTGCTTCAGGGAGTTGCTAAGGTGAAAGGTATGTTGTCTGTTTATGCAGGTCATGCATTCTATCAGGAGGGTAATATTCAGAAATGGCAAATGGAGAATTGCTGGAATGTGCAGCAGGATAACCGTTATCCTGAATATCCTCGCTTGGAGATTATGTCAAATGCAGGTAGCAATAATACACTGACTTCTGATTTCTGGGTATTGGATGCTTCTTTTCTGAAAGTACGTAATGTTCAGTTAGGTTATACATTACCCGAACATATAGTTAAAAAGTTTGGTTCCACCGGTATGCGTTTCTATGTTTCTTTAGACAATCCTTTAACCTTCAAGGGATATCGTAAAGGCTGGGATCCTGAAAACACAAGTAATAACGGTCAATACTATCCAACTATGTCAACTTATACTTTGGGCTTAACTTTAAAATTCTAATGACTTATGAAAAGATTAAAATATATAGCTTTTACTGTTTTATTAGCTTCATTTTCATTGCAATCATGTGATTTGGAGCGTTATCCATTGACAGATTTGTCGGAAGATAATTTTTGGACTGATGATAAGAATGCCGAATTAGCTTTAACTTCCTTATATAGAGGTAGTATTACAAATGGTTTGGAATATAGTGTTTCGGACTTTTGGTCTTATCATGGTATGTTGTTTATGGAACATCTGACAGACAATGCTTATGACCGTCGTGGAGAAAATAATCCATTCTTTAATATTTCTAGTGGTAAACTGTTGAATAATAACTCTTTTATTAAAAACTATTGGTCATCGGCTTATAAGCGTATCGGTTTATGTAACCGTTTCTTGGAGGGTATTGCCAATGCTCCCGAATCAGAACAGAAAACCAGAATGATTGCCGAAGCCCGCTTTTTGCGTGCCACTCAGTATCATTATCTGGCCAGTTATTTTAAGGATGTACCTTTAGTGACCAAAACTTTGACAGGTGAAGAGGCCAATATAGTTGAAAAGGAAACTCAGGCTAATATCTTGTCATGGTGTGTGACAGAGTTTAAAGAGTCGGCAGCTGATCTGCCCCGTTTTAAAGATATTCCGAATAGCGAAACAGGACGTGCTTGCAAACAGGCTGCTTTAGCATTTTGGGGCAGAACTTGTATGCTGATGCAGGATTGGGCAGGTGGAGCAGCCGCTTATAAGGAAATTATCGATTATGGTGATAACTCAATTCATCCTGTGTATCGGGAACTGTTCCATCCTTCAACCGGTGTAGGCAACAAGGAGAATATTTATTATATATCCTATCTTGAAAACTATTTTGGTTGCGGTCTTCCACAGCATATTTTGTCTGCAAAAGACGCTGGATGGAGTCTGTCTAATCCTTCGGCCGGATTATTTGAATCTTATGAGTTTAAAGACGGAACTCCGTTCAGTTATGACGATTCACGTTACAACCCGGATAATTTAGGTGAGAACCGTGATCCGCGTCTTGATTATACCATCTATTATAATGGAGCGACTTTTATGGGTACTGAATATCGCATGAGTCCGGATTATGAAGCATCAAAGAAAGAACGTTTGGATTATTCTTCAGAAGCATCTAAGACTGGTTTTATGTGGCGTAAATATTTTGATGAGAATCCGATCAATGATTTGAATAGCTATAGTGCAGTGACTCCGGTAATCAGATATGCAGAAGTTTTATTGAGCTATTTGGAATGTTTGATTGAAAGCGGGCAGGCCATTGATCAAACAGTATTGAATTTGACCATTAATCAGGTGCGTGGACGTGCTGATGTTAAGATGCCACCTATTACAGAAACTAATTCAGACAAATTGCGCGAATTACTCCGTAATGAGCGTCGTGTTGAATTGGCTTTTGAAGGTATCAGATATTGGGACTTACTGCGCTGGAAACTTGCTGAAACAGTGCTTGTTGGTGAGGTATGGGGTGCTCCTTATCCTAAATCTACCACTTATGCTGGTTCTACCAAGTTTGTAGATCCAACAGGACATTGCCGCTGGTATGTAGGAAGACGAGATTTTCGTAATCCTCAGGATTATAAATGGCCGATTCCTTTGTCAGAACAAAATATTAATCCTAACTTGCGTGAGTAATTCTAACAATAGGAAAAAGTGTGTCAAAAATGCTATATTAGGTTTTTGACACACCTTATCTGACTAAAATGTTAAAATATCATGAAAAAACAGTATTTGGCTTTATCTCTCTTAACACCGGTGTTGTGTTCTGCTCTGACTGTGGAAGCTAGGACTCCCAAAGAGAATAAAGTGACCAATCGTGAGCAGCCCAATGTGATTATTATTTTGGCTGACGACTTGGGTTATGGTGATTTGGAATGTTATGGTGCAAAGAATGTGCAGACTCCCAATGTCAATCGTTTGGCGGGTGAAGGTATTCGCTTTACCAATGCTCACACCATAGCTGCTACCAGTACCCCTTCCCGTTACTCTTTGTTGACTGGTGAATATGCATGGCGTCGTCCTGATACCGATGTGGCAGCAGGAAATGCCGGTATGATTATTCGCCCGGAACAATATACTATGGCAGATATGTTTAAAAATGCGGGATATACTACTTGTGCAATCGGTAAATGGCATTTGGGGCTGGGAGATAAAACGGGACAACAAGACTGGAATGCTCCGCTTCCTGCTGCTTTAGGGGATTTAGGGTTTGATTATCATTATATCATGGCAGCAACAGCCGACCGTGTTCCGTGTGTATTCATAGAAAATGGTAAAGTGGCAAATTATGATCCTTCTGCTCCTATAGAGGTTAGTTATAAACAAAATTTTCCGGGTGAGCCTACCGGTGCTGATCATTCCGAGTTGCTCTATAATCAGAAACCGAGTCACGGACACGATATGTCTATTGTGAATGGTATCAGTCGTATTGGTTTCATGAAAGGTGGTGGTAAAGCTCTTTGGAAAGATGAAAATATTGCCGATTCTATTACTACTCATGCCATTGACTTCATCAAACAGCATAAAGATGAGCCTTTCTTTATGTATTTTGCAACCAATGACGTTCATGTTCCTCGTTTCCCGCACGACCGCTTCCGTGGAAAGAATCCGATGGGTGTACGCGGAGATGCTATTGTACAGTTTGATTGGTCGGTAGGTCAGATTATGGAAACACTCGACAAACTGGGGCTAGCGGAAAATACATTGATTATCCTGTCTAGTGACAATGGTCCTGTGGTAGATGATGGTTATGATGATAAAGCAGAAGAATTGTTGAACGGGCATAGTCCTGCCGGTCCGTGGAGAGGGAATAAATACAGTGCATTCGAAGGAGGTACTGCCGTTCCTGCTATCGTGCGTTGGCCTAAGAAAATTAAGGAAAATCGTGAGTCGGATGTCTTGATGTCACAGATTGATTGGATGAGTTCTTTGGGGGCACTGATCAATGCTAGACTTCCCAAGGGTAGTGCTCCTGATAGTTACAATCGTATCGGTAATTTGCTGGGAACAGACAATGCAGACCGTCCTTGGGTAATTGAGCTTGCTTCTAATCACGTGTTGTCTGTTCGTACCAAAGATTGGAAATACATTGAACCGAATGATGGTCCTGCAATGATACAGTGGGGACCCAAAATTGAAACCGGTAATTCAAGTACTCCCCAACTTTATGATATGAGGAAAGACATAAATGAACGCGCTAATATCATATTACAGCATCCTAAGGTGGTATATGATATGCAGAATATACTTCGCAGAGTACGTAATAAAACCATAAAGATGGAATAATAGTTTCTAATAAACAAAATTTCTATATTAATGTGAGTTCGATATAAATCAAAAAATAGAAAGTTGTCCGTCATTGACCAAATTTACGTCAATGGCGGGCTTCTTTTCAAAAAAGCAGTATGCCGCGATAACCGACAAGGAGTTGGCTATAAAGTTACTGAATGAACGATGTCTGGAATGTTCAATCTGTGCGATGTTCTTCAGTTCGTCATTGACCATTTCAATCAAGGCTCTTTTTCTTAGCAAAATCTTGTCGGCAATACTCATCAGTGAGTTCCTCATATTATTTTTAACTTTAGTAACAAGCTGTATGCCATTAAGGAAAAGGTTTTCAAACAGAGCCTGACCTATGCACATAGTTTTCCTTTGATGTTTTCCAGAAACTTACCCTGTTTCAACGGTTCCCGGTCATCCACGTTTCCAGGCGTGAACATGAAATTGAGGATCTCTCCTTTGTCATTGATTATCAGATGCAGCTTGAATCCGAAGAACCATCCCATAGAACATCTTCCACGCTCGGCAAGCCCTTCAAATGTCTTATGAATCAAGATTCTTTGGTTACGGCATACACGTAAGGGAGGGGAGTCAACGAAACTGATGCCGGTACAGGTTTCCAGCAGTACTTTTTTGATGAAGATGGTCATGAGAAGCAATACTTCCTTCTCCAGTTCCACAAAACGGTTATAGGACACCCGGTGCGGAAACAGGTGTTCCAAATGTTTGCAGACATACTCTTTGTAATAATGCTTGAAGCAGCGGAAACCACCGGAGTGGAACAGAATAAGAATGACCATCATCTCCGCATCACTCATCCGGTTAGGCTTATTACGATGTCCGATCTTCTTGTCTTCAATCATATATTTTTCCTGTTGAAACGAAAATTCCTTGCAAAAATCATCGGTCATACAATAAATCTCTGTAACTTTAGACTTTGGAAACATAGTGGTAATCGTTTAAATGTTATAATTGGACACTATAAATTTAATGATTTTATCGCTATGTTTCTAATTGTCAGAAAAATATATTTATTCTTATATCGAATTCACGTTAAACTACTATGAGTCATCTTTCCCGAAGTTTTAATGGAGTATTTCGATATCTCCGGTTGGCATGACGCCCCTGTAAAAATCGAAGTCTGGCTTGATGAAAAAACTACTTGGAACGTTCCGATTACAAGAGTGGAACTGTGATTTCACATGGTTTTACAGATGAGAAAGTTATTTAGGATTTTCCTCTTTGTGGCAAACCTGTTTATCTCTACGTAAGACATTGTCGAGGGTATGACAAAGTTTCCACAATCGTTGTTTCACAACTTCCCTTTGTCCAATGATATAACTATCTGGGAAAGCCGGCAACAATCGCTGATGCAAGCATAGACCGTTTGGTAAGCAATATCAACAGGATAGAGTTAAAGGGGGAATCTCTAAGGAGAAAGAAAGGAAAATAATATTATTTTTGTAAGACTCTTATATAGTTATAAAACAAGTGTCAACCATGGTACTGTTTAAGCACTATCATCAGCGATAACTGAATATGAACAGTACCTGAAGATACTATCAAATTTCGTTGAATAGAATAAATATGAAAAGAAGGTGTGCATTTTGACACACCTTCCATATCTACAAAAGGGATTGTCGGTTCACGACCTCATTTCAAATAAATAATAAGAGGAATTCCACTCCTCTCATACCTTCTCCTGTTTTCCCGCCTCTCTCTTTTTCTCCATATCCTTTTCAACCAGGGTTGTGATCACCCTGGAAGGGGAGGAATTATGGATATACATGAACAATCCCGGATTTTCTTTCAGGGCGACAATCACCGCCTTCTCGCAGGGTTCCTCTATATATCTGACCGTCTCACAATCTTGTGACACCGCACTTATCTGTAGTTTTTCAGATGGTCTGGATATATACATGATATTGTCCGCACAGGCGCTGACCGCCGCATACCTGACCTTTTCCGTCGGGGAGCCGATATAAATGAAAAGCTCCGGATCGGCCGTGACAGCCCTTATCTGAACCTTCTCGGTGGGATGTTCAATGAATATGATGGAGCCGCAGTCACTCTCCACAGCCTGCATCTGGAGGTTTCCGGACGGGTTATCCATATAGATGATCTGTCCGCTGTCACTCTTCAGCACCTCGGACTTTACCTTTTCCGTCGGTTTGTTGATATACAGGAACACTCCTGTATCCTTCCTGACCGCTTCCAGCTGTACCTTCTCGGATGGCGCATCAAGAAGCATGATCAGGGAGGCGTCCTTTCTGACCACCTCCAGCTGCACCTTTTCAGACGGCGTGCTGATGAATTGTATCATCTCCGGATTTTGTCTGACAACATACAGCTGGGCTGCCTCGGACGGGCGTTCCATGCTCATTATCTCCATCGGATCTTTCCTCACCTTCCGCAAATCTGCTCCGGACAGATTGTCAATCAATCTTTTCAATATATTTTTTTTCATCTTTATACTTCTCTTTTCTTCAGTCTTTGATCATATTTCCTGAGCGGCAGCTGAATGAACCTGTTTGGCGATCTGGAAGGCCTTCAGACCGTAGCCCGCCGGTCCCTTGACAATAGCGAACACCGAGTTTCCCGATGCTCCGGGCAAAGCGGTCTTGTTACCTTTCAACATCTCGCTCATGGCCTTTCCGGATACCCTGCCTATGTCAACCCCGTGGGCCCTCATGTCTTTCAGGATATCCGTCGCGTCAAAACTCTCCCCGTTGGTACGGAGCACCGCACTTCCGTTCCTTATTGTCAGTTCACGGCGGCCGCCCTTGAACCTCATTTCTCCGGAGGATGGTTGCGCTTCCGTTGCTTCCGTTTTCTCCACGACAACAGTCTTTTCCGGAACAGCGGAAGTTTCCAGGACCGCCTCTTTCCTGAACGTGCCGACTGCCGCGGAAATTTTTCTTGTACGGTAGGCTTCCGCCTTTTCCGTCGCTTCGTATCTGGCGTCGTAGGTGTCCATATGCCCGGCATCCCGCATAAGCTCTCCATATCTCTCCTCTATTTCCCCGAGCCTGGTAAAAAGATTCTTTACCGCTTCTGAAATGTCCTCCTTGAAATGGATGCCTGCGGTTCCTCCGGGCATGACGGAACCGAGACATGACAGGCATGCCTGCCGGGACGGGTTCTTTATCCTCAGGATGTTTGCCGGACTGTCATGCACCGCCATCAGCTGGACTTTCTCCGTGGGATTCTTGATATGGCCTATCAGGGAGGAATTTCTGCCAACGGCCAGCATCTGTGCCTTTTCCGTGGGGGTTCTCACGAGTCTTATCAGGGAGGCGTCCCCGTTAAGGACAGACAGCTGTATTTTTTCCGCCGGTTCGCTGATAAACCTTATCAGTTCCGGATCCTGTCCGACCGCATACAACTGGGCCTTCCAGTCGGGTACGCTTATCTCCCGGATGAGATGCGGGTCCTTCCTGACAACGGAGAGCTGCGTGTTTGCGGAAGGGCTGCCGATGGCGGTGATCAGTCCGGAATCCGCCATCACAGCCAGCAGCTGCGCCCTCTCGCATGGATTTTCCAGAAGGGTGATCATTTCCGGATTCCGTCTGACGACCAGCAGCTGCATCTTTTCCGTGGGTTCATGGATATAGCGTATCATTTCCGGATTTTCGGCTATGGCGGCCAGACAGACCTTTTCTGTCGGCTCACGGAGCTGGAGCAGACAGTCCGCCTTTTGTCTGACAGCGGCCAGCTGTACCTCTTCCGTAGGATTGTCCAGAACCGAAACCAGATCCGGATTCTGCCGGACGGCGGCCAGCTGCATCTTCTCTGACGGATTCTCGACCGCGGTGATCAATTGCGGATTTTTTCCCAGTTCTCTGAGCTGGGCACGTCTTATAAAAAAATCTGTTATTCTCATATATGTATGCCCGTCATGCCGGTGGCTCAGCGTTTGGTTATCATAATTCTCTTTGAACTGATGAGGAAATTTTTCCGCTGATGTCCGCTATGCGCACACCGTAGCCGGAGGGCTGTTTCCGGATAGAGAACAGCATTTTCTGTTTTGCAGGGTTCAGGACGGTTCCCCGGCCCCGTAACATGCTTTCCCATTGGCTGCCGGATATGTTCCTGACATCTATTCCGGCTTTTTCCAGCCCCTTCAATATGCCGGTCGCGTCATATTGGTTCCCGTTGGTACGTATGACCGCGCCTTCGGATGTGATCTCTATCTCACGACGGCCGCCCTTGAAAAGAAGAGGGGGCGTCATGCTCTTGTCCGGCGCGGCTGCTTTCTCATAATGGTTGATTGCGACTTTGCTGCCTGCCTTGATTATACTACGGAGATGCGTATCCAGATCGACGTGACGGAACGAGGCTGTCATGACCGGCGTGCCGTCTTTTTCCGACACCGCTTTCCTTGCGCATACGCCAAGTACCTCATGGAGTCTTTCCGCATCCTGATTATATGCCTTGTATTCATCCCCCACACGGATGAGGGCCATTGTATCCGGATATTGTTCTTTCGAGCGGTCATACATATCGAGAATGCCGGAAGAGACCGTTTCATTGTTTCCTTCTTCTTTTATGGGAAGTGGGGATATGTCCTCTTCCCTGGCGGATGTGTCTGCCAGGGTGTGCTGTTTTTCCACACTTTCCTCTATCATGGCGGATGCCTTGCCGGCCTCCCGTAACACACTCATGACATAGCCGGGGTCCTCCTTCAAATTTGACAGCCAGCTTTTCAGATACTGTGCGTTCTCCTTTCTCGGAGTTACGGCTATTCCCAGATCCCTGCCTGTGACGGCAGCAGTGAATTCGGCGATGATTTCCTCCCGGGCATATCCGCACGTTCCGAACGGGTGATGCAGGCCGCGGTCCAGTCGTGAGGAATGCCCGGTGGAGTGGGCCATTTCGTGAAGGGCGGTCATCTGGAATGATTCCATGTCCTTGAATTGTCCCGGAGTCGGAAGAACGATCCTGTCTTTGGACGGGCTGTAATATGCCCTGTCCTGCACCTTCAGTTCTATGGGACAGAGCCATTTCTGTTCCTTTATCATTTTATCCAGCCAGGGGTTCCCGTTTCCTTTTACGTTGTCCACTACGGCAGGACCGGAGAATCTGACCCTCATGTCCTCATATCGCTCCGGATATTTTTCTTTGAAATCCGTCTGGTCTATGTTGAATACATAGAAATGTTTCATGAAGGGAGTCACCTTATATTCCTGCTTCTGAAGTTCCGGGAGGCTTTTGTAATCATCGAAGCTGATTTTTTCTCCCGTCGTCTTATGCTTCACGGTGATATCGTAAAAAGTCACGGGAAGGGCGTGCGATCCTTTTATGACCATCAGGTTCTCATCCTTCAGCTGACGGAAGGTCATGAATACCGGGAGGGTGTATCCCATCCTGTCCATCTCCATGTAGAGCATAAGACGGTTCATGCTGTTGTACGGACGCCCTGATATGTTCTGTGGCAGGCCGGTACGGGGGGTGAACCAGGGCTTCTGCCATTCACCGGCGGACATCTGCCTGATCTTGTCAATCATCAGTTCCGCATATCTTTCCAGTACCTTCCCGTTCATGGCAGCAGTTCCTGATAAAGTCTTTCCTCGTATTCCTTCAAAAAACGCACCGCATCCGCTGCTGTGGGACAGGTGATGCCATTGCCCCGGGCATAGTCCGAAAACGGTTCCTTCAATTCCGGGTTGAGCATGACATAACCAAGCATGTCCAATTCCCCGTTTTCCACTTTGTGTATCAATTCCATTTCTTCCATTGTGTATTTTTTATAATTGACGGGACAAATGTAAGGGCGGCCCAGTATAACGTTTTTATACTCTTTGTCATTTTTCTGTAGTTTTTTTGGCTGTTCCAAATATTATTTCCATATTTGCAGTGCCAAATAATCACGGAAAATTCGTGCCGCGAGCTTCGGTTAATGCTCAAAGTTCAAAGAAATACAATGGGCCTTTTATGCCCAGCACACTATCTTTTGCTTACAATAGCAAAATGATATATAAGAAATTGTAGAAGTCACAACTTATTGTGAACAACTGCGGCTGCTTTTCCCATTACAATTTTAGCTCTCGGGCGAAAATCTGTGATTGTTTGGCGACACGGGAAATGGCAGCCGTTTTTTCTGTCTAGTAAACGCCAAATAATCACAGTCATGAAACAAACAGTTTCTATTTTTGCTCCCGACATAAATGTCGCTAGTAAATCTTCAGCTATTCAATTATGGCTGAACCGTAAAAACCAATTCTTTTCTTCTGTACTTGAAGAGGATGTATCCAACCGCCAGGTCCTGCTGCTTGGTCATGCTTCCTTTGTTTTCTCTGCATTAATATGCGCATCTTTCGTATCACAGGTTCCCGCTCTGATTTGTCTGGCCTGGTTCATGGTGGCATTACGGCTTTGTGTGAAAGGAGGCTTGGGATGAAGTTCATTATAGAGCCTTCCGCGGCTTCCGGTATGATCCGTCTTCCTTTGAAAAAAGAAATGAAAATTCCTTCGTTATGGGAGATTATGGTATCAAAATATTTTAGTGTTAAAATATATAAATATTAAAGCATTAAAACATCAAAATATTGGAAAAGAGAATTATTTTCCTTAACTTCGTAACATACTAAAAAACAAATAGATATGGTGAAAATTATAGCAGTCCATAATCAGAAGGGTGGAGTTGGCAAGACTACTACCACTACCAATGTGGGGTTCGAACTGGCACGAAAAGGATACAAGGTCCTTCTTGCTGATTTGGATCCGCAAGCCACTCTGACCTCGGCTTTGGGGGTGACAGATCCGGAAGAAACGGTTTTCTCGGCCTTGCAGGGTGCGGTGGATGGCAAGGAAACGCGGCTTCCATGGATACGGTTGCAGGAGAATATATCCTTGTGCCCGTCATGCAGGAAAATGGCGGATGCGGAGTATCTTCTGCAGAACGAATACGGGAGGGAAAACTTCCTTAAAGAACTGGCTGCCAGAACGGATGGAGGGTACGATTTTGTGCTCCTTGACTGCCCGCCGGCTGTCGGACTGATCACGGTCAACGCGCTTGTGGCCGCTACCGACCTGATTATACCGGTGCAACCGGAAGTGGCTTCTTTATATGGTCTGGTTTCCATCCTGGATACGGTTGCTGTGATACGGAGGAAGATCAACAGAAGACTGAACCTGCTCGGCATGCTGGTGACACAGTATGACAGAAGGACTACATTGCATGCGGAGATATTGGAAGCGATGCGGAAACAGTACGGGGAAACGGTCTTTTCCACGGTCATCAGCCGTTCCATCAGGGTGGCAGAGTCCATGAGCAGAAAGACGGATGTCGTATCTTACAGCAGGAACAGCAGTGGAGCGGCGGACTACCGGTCCCTTACCCGGGAGATCCTGTCCAGATTGAATATGGTTGACAACAAATAAAAGTAAAAAAGAATATGGGAAAATTTATTGGAATTGACGAGATTCTGCAGGGCGGAACACCAAACCGTCCCACACACTCCACTCCGGAGGAGGGGAAGAAAGGGGAAGTACTGGCCAGAACCTCACTGGAGTATCCGTTGGAACTGCACCGCAAGGTGAAAAAATACGCGGTGGACGCTGGAATGAAGGAGAAGCAGGTCATAGCACAGGCTATACGGGAATTCTTCGAGAGAGTGGAGAAAGAATAAAGAACATAAAATTGAAGAAAATGAAGACATTCGGATATTTGTTGATGGCGGTCATGGCGTGCATGACATGTTCCTGCCGGGATGAGGAACCACTGCCGGACCCGGTACCTCCCGTAGTGGAGCCGGAAAATCCCGGAAACCCGGAAGAGCCGGATACGGGAAAGGTGTACCTCGGCATCGCCCCTATCATCGAGAACATGCAGGAACAGAGGGCCGTGGTGGAGAACTGGAAGGAGGGGCATTGCCTGGGAGTGACAGCTGCAGGGGATGTGAACATACCCTTCACTTTTGACGGTAGGCGGTGGAAAGCCGGAAAACAGGTGGAGGTGACGGCTGAGCAGAAAGTGTCCGCCTATTATCCTTATAATGTACAATATACGGACATGACCGCCATACCTGTGGACATCACGACACAGGAGGATTATATGTATGGAGAAGGAGGAGTAAGCGTTGAGAAGCCGAGCGCGGCCCTTGTAATGAAGCATGCTCTCTCCCTGGTCAGGATCCTGATAAAAAAGAATGATTATACAGGTGACGGGATGGTGGATGCGGTCACTTTTGGAGGTGTAAGGCTGTCTGCGTCCATGGATGTCACGTCCGGAAAGCTCCTTCCGACAGGACAGCCCGGAGAATATAAGGCCGGAGGGAACTACACACTGGACGATGCCTCTCCGGTATATGTGGAGGCAATCCTGATGCCTGTGGGTACGGCTGAGGGTATCACTGTCAATGTACATGTGGACGGGAGGGATTTCACCTATGCCCTGCCGCCTACCCATGTGTGGAATCCCGGCATGATCTATACTTACACTCTGAATATGAAATCCGGTTATAACTGTGAGGTGGACGTGGACCATGTGCCGATGGATGAGGAGTATTGGAGCACTTTCGGAAAGACCGACCGGATTGTCATGAGGGATTGCGGGACGGACAGGATTTATATATGGCCGAATTATACGGAATATGGCTATGACACCTATACCGGTGAGGGTAAGGTCTGGGGATTCTTTTTGCGGTATAGAAACCGTGGAGGTGGGGAAGACTTCGCCGGACAGGCACGGTTCGTGCTGATGGATGGGAACAGGATTGTGGAACAGTACCAGCCGTTTGATATCAAATGCGGAAACGGTGCATGGGACGGATACTGCAAGTATTGTTATGTGCAGGCTGTGCCGGGAACATACCGGCTGGCAGTGCTGTTCAAAAAGAACGGGGAGTCAGCCTGGTTCAAGCCTTACGGATACGATCAGAATTCCAATGACGGGGAATGGATGTATGAGGTGAGACCGGCCACTGATATGCCGGCACTTCGGATGATAACATTGGAGAACCAGAAATGCAATACGTTTCTGGTATATCCTGTACCTGATAATGACTGGTTCAATATAGTCTATACGCTTTCAAACAAAAGCAGGAAAGCCATGAAAGGGACTATAAAGGTTGTATGGGAGAGGGAGTTCAAACTGGAATCCAACTCCTACAGACCGAGTGATAAAAAGGAGAACAAGATTGATGACTATGAATGGCGCGATGAACTGGGAAGCTGCACTGTTGACATAGCGGCAGGAGTACGTTTCTGGAAAGGGATAGTGTCTTGCAAGTTCCCGGTCCAGAGAAAAGAGCCGAGAGATGCTACCAGCGGTGTCGGTTATTGCGCTTCAATGGTACATCTGTATTACCAGCTGGAAGGAAGCAGTGAGTGGAAGCTTCTGCGGTGTGACACGGAATACCTGTTCAATCGGAATTATCCGGGCTCCGAGTCTGCAAAAATGGATGAAGCGTTCAATTATCTCTATATCGCTCCGGAAAGTTGGAGTAGGAAACAGTAATATATAAACTTTCAAAAGCAGGAAAAATGGAATGGCATGGACTGTTTGACAGCCTGGCAGGGAGGCTGCAGGAAGGATGGCCGCAGGTTGTCCGGACTATACAGGACGGAAACTTCGGGGAGCTCCTGCAGCAGCCTGCAATGATCATGGCTGCGGCGGGACTGCTCCAGCTGGCGGCACTCGTGGTGCTGGTGAGGATGAGACTTCTGGGACCCGTCCTGAAATTCACCGGGTTTGTATTGATAGCCGGAATAGTCCGGCTGATGGTAGCAGCCATCAGGGATTCCATGCGCTGGTAGTACCGAAAAGGGGCGTATCAGAGCTCAGTCCTTGATAATATGAACCTGTAATTTGAAATTTGAGCATCCTGAAAAGATTAAAAAAAGGATCGTATCATTACTCAATAAAGAGTCTGATATGGTCCTTTTAAGCGTTATAATTAGTAACCGTAACTTTTCGGAGCTGTCATTTTAGTTTTGAAGTACCTCTTTTCCTATCACAGGAACATGGTAAAAAACATACAATAAAAAGATTGTGCTCTTGCCGCTTCCGGGCTGGCCGGGAACAGGGTAGAATCTGGGTAGCAAATGTTTTCTCCACCCTTTTGAAGGAGAAAAAGTATGGACAGACGGTCTTGCAATCGCTCCGTTCCGGTGTTTTATCTTGAGTTTTGTTATGTTTTTTCTATTTTCTACCATTGTTCTACCAGTAGGGCGGGGAAAGTAATGATATCACACTTTTATCAAGGAATTACATATAGAATGCAGGGGTATATTGGTCAGATTTAGTATCTTTGCAAAAAATGGTACTGATATGGAGGACAAGTTGATTTCCCGATATGATATTTTAGTGAACCGGTACAAGGAACTTGTATCTGAGAAGCTGAGCAGGAAAGATTTTATAGAATACAATGAAATTCTATTCTCGGCGCATAGCTGTGCTATAGAGGGGAACAGTTTTTCAGTGGACGAGACCCGCACCTTGAAAGAAAAAGGGCTGGGCATGATCCCCAAAGGCAAGACCTTGCTGGAGGCATTTGAAATCCTGGATCATTTCCAGGCTTATGAATATCTTCTGAAGAATTTGGACAGGCCGCTGACCGAGGAACTCCTGAAGGAAACCCACCGGCTGCTGACGGAACATACCCTCTCTTACAAGACCCAATACGATGAAATACCGTCCAACCCGGGAGAATATACAACAGTGGACATGTGTGCCGGTGATACGATATTTGGGGACCATGAGCAGCTGATAAAGCAGGTTCCCCGCCTGTTGCAAAGCACCCAGCAGGTCCTGGACTCCGGGAAGATCCATCCGATGATCATCGCGGCAAGATTTCATGGATTTTATGAATATCTGCATCCCTTCCGGGACGGAAACGGTCGTTTGGGACGTCTGATGTCCAATTTTATATTGCTCAAAAAAGAACAGCCGCTGCTGATAATCCCCGGTTCGCAGAGAGAGGAATATATCACCGCCTTAAAATATATCAAAAAAGAGCGTACAGATGAATTTCTGATAGATTTTTTCTTCCGGACATCCATAAAACGGATGGAACAGGAAATAGAGGAAAAAAAGAATCTCACGGAGAATTTTATCAGGGGGATGGAATTTGTTAGAAATGTAAAATCATCCAATGATGACATTTCAGAAATCTAATATTACATTCTGACAGTCCGAACAGTACTTTGCAGGCGAACTTTTCAAAAGCCGGTAAAACGTTCTATTTCTCCATCCGGACAGGAAGAGGCAAA
>NZ_JBDFXP010000034.1:0-60267 GCF_040911965.1 Phocaeicola sp. RTP21359st1_B8_RTP21360_211022 | reverse complement strand
GTTTTTATAACGGAGGACACCGGAGGAAAAAGACACACACATTATAATATTCGCACGCGCGTATAAGGACGGAAAAAAGGAAGGGGCCCATACGAAAACAGCAGACGAAAAACAAGAAAAGACGGAAAAACGGAAGGCAAACTTGCAAACTTGCAAAACTTGCAGCATCTCCACACCCACACACGTGCGCGTACATTATAATGCAACAAAATAATATGTTCCAGAATTCCACTCTATTTCTTTATTGTGATCTGTGAATGATCTGATCTCCTCCTGTTTTCTTGTTCACGCTTTTTCTCTTTTGCGAAATATATGCGTCTTGATGAGGAGATTTCTTTAAAAGACCATTACTACAGCCAGTGCCGGCTGAAGAACAGCAGCTGGCAGGTCTTCTGGCAGGACAGTGCCTCGGAACAGGATGCCATGCCGTGCGTCTTCATACAGTTCATATGTTCCGAAAGGTTAGTAACATGTGTTCCGTAAAGTTAGTAACGTGTGGCCCTATACGTTACTAACATACAGGCCTGCACGTTAGTAACGTGTTCCATTTAGATTGATAACGCGTTATTCCTCATGCCGACAGCTTGTTCTCCCCAGGATTGTACAAGCTGTACCAGCATGATTGGCGGAAGGCCCGGCCTATACAAGTACCTGCTGAAGATTCGGGCAGTCATCCCTTTGCCACCTGTGTCTGTCCGATTCCGGTTTCTGTCTTCCGCTTTCCTTTTTTCTTCTTATACGGTCCCTCCTCTTTCCACCAAAGATCCTGTCACATCTCTCCCTTTTCCCCGCTCCACTTTCTGTGCTCCGTCATGCTTTCCTCCATTTCAGCTCTCCCCTGCATCGTCCGTTTGTCCTCCTCCAACCCTTGCTTGTCACATTCTCCTTATGTTCTCTCATTTTTCCACATTATAATGTACGCGCACGTGTGTGGGTGTGGAAGTGCTGCAAGTTTTGCAAGTTTGCAAGTTTCATCCCCACTTTATATCATAAAGGGAACTGAAAATAAATAATATTCTGGCATTTAGTCAATGCCCCCATAAACTATATAATTTTTTATTGCTATATTTGTCCTCATCAAATCATCAAAATGAATATAACTTCTACTATCATAACAGCTTCGGACGGAACACCCCTCTCCTTATATGATGTATGCCGGTTCCTATCCAAGCAGCAATGGAAACACATATTAAAACAATTGAAACAAGAAGGAATACATATAGAAAGAATAGAAGCTTATGAATATCCGGAAGTTCGAGACATCAAACATCTATTTATACGCTTTGAAAAAGAAAAAGAAGACACTCCTTTTTATTTACTGTCTCCGGAAATATTCTCTAAACTAACCAACGCGATAATACAAGAATACTCTTCAAATATAAAATAAAAAAAGTTGTACAATCCATTAAATTAGGATGAGATGAAAAACATCAACGGTCAAGGCAATGAAATTACAATTATTTTACCACATAAGAAAATAGATTGTATATCCTCCCATCATGAACAATTCAATCAAATCATCCATCAATCCCATATCATAATTACAGGAAACAACAATCATGTTTCCATGCATTTCGATTCAGAAGAGAATGTTGAAAAACTACTTCTTAACGAAGGTTTTCTATTGATTATCAAGGGAAACAATAACACGGTTAATTTAGGAACAATCATTTTACGCTATTCCAACATACTAGGGATGAGTGGACTAAAACTCATCATCGGCCAGTTGCCCGGTTTGGGAGCTGGTGTTTCAAGAGTTGCCAATAATTGTAGAGTTGATATAGGTAATCGTGTAGTTATCAATGGAGTTACTTTATATTTACAAGAAGATAAATCAAATGTTAGCATAGGAGAAGACAGTCAATTAAGCTGGGGCATTGATATTTGGTGTACCGACGCACATACTATAACAAATTTAAAGGGAGAACCGATTAATTTTGCTCAAAGTATAGAAATAGGCAAGCATGTATGGGTAGGGAAAGATGTAAAGATCGGTAAAAATACAAAAATACCCGATAACAGTATTGTGGGTTGGGGAAGTATTGTAACCAAAGTATTCAACGAACCGAATATAATATTAGCAGGTATCCCTGCAAAAATTGTAAAGAGAGGTATAAATTGGGATCGTAGATGTATTAATAAATACTTACTAGAATAGTATTTAGGGTGTCTGAAAAGATAGCTAGTCAGACCCCCGATTTGATAACTATTCCGTTAGAACTGGAAATAAATAAACGGCTGAATATCACTGCTCTTTATCTGGATAACCAAATAAATCAGTACTACCAACAATAATGCCTTTCCCAATAAAGGTAATTTTACCACTCCACGACAACACGCATTCTGCCAACTATCAGGAGCAAAATGTAGCAAATACCCTATTCCCATCAAAACAAACACTTTCCAATAACCTTCTATCAGCTGCATGAATACCTCGGGATGGAAAGCTGTACATATCTGCTTCAACATAACAACCGAAGCTTCAAAAGTCGTATTACGGAAAAATATCCAGCAGAAACAAACAAAATTGAAAGTAATAAGAACTGCAAAAAATTTACGAATGCCCTTACTGGTAGCCGTCTTAGGCTTATGCAGCAAGTTACGCCAGAATTTCTGTGCAGCCAGTGCTATTCCATGAAATCCTCCCCATATCACAAAATTCCAAGATGCACCATGCCACAAACCACCTAACAACATAGTAAGGCACAAATTAATATAAGTACGTACCTTCCCCTTGCGGTTTCCCCCCAATGAGATATAAAGATAATCCCGCAACCATGTAGAAAGAGAGATATGCCAACGATGCCAGAAATCGGTTATACTATCGGCTTTATAAGGCGAATTAAAATTCATAGGGAAACGGAAACCCAACAGCAAAGCAAACCCGATAGCCATATCACTATATCCGGAAAAGTCACAATAAATCTGTAAAGCATACCCATATACACCAAACAAATTCTCAACCCCGGAATAAAGAGCCGGATTATCAAAAATACGTTCCACAAAATTTACACTGATATAATCGGAGATTACAGCTTTCTTGAATAATCCGCTGATGATAAAGAAAACACCAGTGCCAAACATCTCCGAGGAAACAAACAGCGGTTGCCTGATTTGAGGAATAAAATCGCGGGCACGTACAATAGGCCCCGCTACCAGCTGCGGAAAAAAAGACACATAAAATGTATAATCCAGCAACCTGTTCAAAGGAACCAGCTCACGACGGTAAACATCTATGGTATAACTTAAAGACTGGAAAGTGAAGAACGATATTCCCACCGGCAAGAAAATATCCAACGGCTGGAATTTCCCATTCCACAAAGGAGCCAGTATCTGATAAAAGAAATTGGTGTACTTGAAATAACAGAGCAATCCTAAATTTATTCCCAGACTTGCCAGCAGCAAAACCCTCCGTTTCCATTGAGTTTCGGTATTCGCCATACGCCCTGCCAGCAAGAAATCCGTCACTGTCACCACCCCCAGCAAGAAAAAATAAAAACCGCTACTCTTATAATAAAAATAATAAGAAAACAGCGTTACAAACAGGATGCGTGCCGTATCCTTCTTCTGCAATAACATATAAATCAGGCTAAAGCCTAAAAACAGAAACAAAAACAAGCCGCTGCTAAAAATCATCGGTTGCTTGGCATTATAAGTCAATACCTCAGCCAGTTTACTCCAATCCAGTTGCCACATATTCATTATACGCTTTAATCAGTGCCTGATGTAATAAATTACCTTGTAAACGATATCCATCGGGAGTGAAATGAATGCCATCCGCACGAAGCATGTGGTGCTTCGTCCAGTTACGACAAGCATCTGTCTTTCCTCCTACTATATTATACATATCCCAAACTGCCATTTTATTCTCTTGTGCATACTCCTTTATAATACGCGCCGCCGTTACGGTTCTCGGATTAATGGTACGTGCACGACGACGTCCCACGTATGCTCCGGGAGGTGTAGTCAGTAAAAAAGCCGCTTCAGGACAGGCTGCTTTCAACATACCCAACAGTCTGCCTATCTGCATTTTGTGAGCCTGAGCCAGATAACGGCGGCTATGTGCCTCATTGGTTCCAAAAGAAACAATAATCAGATCGGGATGCAAAGAAGCTATTTCTTTTATTTTTTCATCATCAGAAAAAGTAACAGAAGTAGCTCCATTAATGCCAATCATATGATAAACAATACCCGGTTCGCCCGTTTCATGTGCCAACCCACCGGTACGATATGAAATAACATCAGGATAAACAGCCTCAGCACCAAAATCATGTTCCAGACGACGACGGGTTATTAATGGATAAAGATGCCCCCGCACATGAGAATCACCTATATGGACTATCCGTACCGGTCCTGTCATATCATTCAACTTTTGAAAGAAAGGAGAAAGCGAACGGTTCTCATCTTCTATCACATTATCCAAAGAATGAGTAAAACTCGCCGGAAGTGAATCATGTACTGTTATCAGCCGCATACCCCGATGCATTTCCTTTGTTTCACCGGGTATGCGAAGCGGCTCCAACGGCCGGGACAATGCCGGAATAGCATCCCGAGCATAAAGACATGGAAACAGCAAGAACAGGAACAATACCATTGCTATACCGGACAGACCAGGAAATCTGTTATTCCTCCTCATAAGCTTTCCGTCTTTCATATTGCTCTTTGCCATACATCAATGTTTCAAATAAGATACCTGCCAAATGCTTGCCTCCCTTAAAATTGATATGGGTATAATCAAGATTCGCCATTTTTTGCCCGATCATATCGACAATGCTTCCTTGACCTCCCATTGCCTCATACATATTCCAAAAAGCGATATGGCTATCAGCCGCAATGGACTGTTGATAACGGATAAGATTCTTGACTCCGGGCATGGTGCGGAGATCTCCATTCTCGTTTTTATATTCACGGTCACCCACACTGACCAGTAAAATGCTGGTTTCAGGAAAAGCAGTCTTCAAATGTTCTATCACCGAAAGCATCCCTTTCTTATAGCCATCGTATTTTACTCCCCGTTCCGTAGCCACATTCAAACCATATTGGACCACAATCAAATCGTATGGACGAAGACGTTGGAAATCGCAAAGCGTATGTAAAGGAATACTACGTAAATGAAGCCCACTGCTACCACGTACGCTAAAATTATCCAAAGATATTCCCTGCCTGCCGTCCATAGCCACTCCATAGAAAGTAACAGAATCAGCTTGTTCCACACTCCACCGTACTTGTCCTATCCTTCCTCTCACCGAAACAGCCTGCACACCTCCTGTTCCTACTTCCTCATGTAACTCTCCTTCCGCAGCATTATTCACTTTAGAACGGACAGCGGCAAAACCTTTATTCAGGAAATAAAAAGTAGAAACCTCACAGGTATCCAGTCGGGAAGCGTATTTACTCTGTCCTTTCAACTGTACATAAGCACCTTCACGAGGAAAAAAATAATGTCCGGAAATATCTTGCTGCATTTTATCAAAACCAACGGAGTCATTGGATGAATGACTGCTCCATCCCCCAAAAGTATGGCGTACCGTAGGACGGTAACCGCTGATGGAAGAGGTTACAGGAACATATCCCACTCCGCAACCACCAAATTCTTGTTGAAGCATTTCGCGCAAATCGGCAGTAAAAATATCAGCTTCTATAAAAGAATCACCGAAGTAAGCGATACGCACAGGGCGTTTCATGGTTTTCACTTTGGAAAGTGCCTCATAAAAATGTTTCATTCCCCGCATGGTGGAATCCGAATAATCCTCAATACAGGTAATACCCGTTTTACATGTATCCACAAAAATAGGTTTTACAGGAGGAGGAAGGACAATGGTGTCGGAATCACATACTTCTTCTTCCACATCCGGACGGATATCAGCCAGCAGGTCCACCTTGCGCAACGGTTTGCCGCCCACCGACATGGAGGGGAGGAAATACAGCCCCATTAACACTCCTACTACAATAAGAGTGAGAAGAAAAGTGGCCGGTATATAGTTTTTCATATTGCTATATTTGTAAATTAACCGCAAAAGTAGTGATTTTTTAGACGGAGTACTTCATGATAGAGGCTAAAAAAAGAAAAAAGACTGCGCCAGAAAGAGGGCAACAGTCTTTTTCTTTAATGATGAAAAGACAGATTCAAATCGTCTTTTCTATGTTCCACACAAAAGCACGTAATCCCAATTGTTCGGTTTCCTTATCCATTTTATGCAAAGCGTCCAATAAAGGCTCCACTTTGGTATCATCTACCACTGTCATAATGGCCGAGCACATACTGGGCCACGCGTGACTGCCATAATGCGGTTCTCCTTTTACAGAGCCGCGCCCCTGCAACTGCTGCCAATAACTGAATCCACGACAATTCTGACGGTCCAACAACGCCAGAATACGTTCGTAAAAAGCTTGGTCGAAAGTGATGAAAACTGATTTCATTATTCCATTTTTTATTTTAAGTTCTGTCATCCGGTCTCCTATTCATTTCAATCCGGATAACAACTATATTAATTATTCTTTTTTGCCTTTGGTCATCTCCGTCTTATGTGCTTGATAATAGTCATTCAGTTCACGGGAAGCTTTCATCTTCTTACGGTTACGCTTGATACCTGTACCCGCAAATGAACAGTAGAGCACCGGAACCAAAATCAAGGTGAGCACGGTAGATACAGTCAAACCACCGATTACGGACACCCCTAAAGGCTGCCACATTTCAGAACCTTCCCCTCCTCCTATCGCCATCGGCACCATGCCCAGAATAGTGGTCAAAGTGGTCATTAAAACCGGACGTAAACGACTACGGCCCGAAACAACGACCGAATGAATAACAGACATACCCCGCTCACGACATAAGGTAATGTAATCAATAAGCACGATACCATTCTTCACTACGATACCAATCAACATGATACCTCCCAACAAACTCATGACATTCAATGTAGTCCCCGTTCCATACAATGCCATCAATACCCCACTGAATGCAAACGGAATAGAGAACATAATGATAAACGGATAGGTCAGAGACTCAAACTGGGCAGCCATTACAATAAATACCAATATAATAATCAAAACAGCCAAAGTTCCCAGATCGCTGAATGAATCCTGCTGATCCTCATAAGACCCTGCCACCTGGATACTGATACCGCCAGGTAAATCCATCTTATCAATAATAGACTCACCCGCTGCCACCACACTACCTAAAGGCGCACCTGAAATCACAGCAGATACTGTTACAATACGTTCACGGTCTTTACGTTCAATAGTAGGAGGAGCTGAACGCTCCACTACCGTGCCGATATCTTTCACCCGAATTGCTTTACCTTCATTGGTATAAATCAGAATATTCTCCAAACTTTCAATACTGGTACGGAACTGGGGAGCATAACGCACCTTGATATCATATTCGTCACCATCTTCCCGATAGTAAGAAGATAAAGCACCATTAACACGGTTACGCAGATACAAAGCTGCTGTAGAAAGATTCAAACCATGTAAAGCCAGTTTTTCACGATCAAAATCCACCTGATATTCCGGCTGATAATCCTGACGGCTGATATTCACCTCAGACACACCGTTCACTTTCAATAAAGCTTCTTTCAATTCAGCGGCTGCCTTATCTGTTTCTGTAAAATCATATCCATAGATTTCAAAATCGGCAGTGGCCTGTCCACCCATGCCTCCACTGCTACCACCCAAGATAACCTGGGCTTTATCCAGTTCGGGATAGGCTTTCAGATCCTCACGCATACCATCGCAGACTTCTGCCAACGTAACAGAACGCTGATCGGGATTATAAAGGTTGATATTGAATGAAATGATATGGCTACCATTATCCTGAATAGAAGCCCAAGTATTATCCGCATCAGCCTGTCCCACAGTATAGTTACAGATACGCATCACCCCTTCATATTTCTTCAGCCACCTTTCGGTCAGCTCCTGGGCCAATGCCTGGGCACGCTCTACGCGAGCTCCGATAGGCAATTGTAATTGAACAGAAATACGACTGTTGTCTTGTGACGGAAAAAACTCTGTACCAATTCCTTTCGCACAAATCAGGCTCAGCAGAAAGAACCCGAAACAACCGGCAATAATGGTCTTGCGGTGACGGACAGCCCAGTTCAAACGTTTCTGATACCAGTTATCCAATCCATCCAACGCACGTTCTATCGGTTTGTAGAATGTGACAAACCACTTACTTTGTTTTTTTTGCAAGCGAAGCATCTGCGCACACATCATCGGAGTAAATGACAGAGCCGAGATAGTAGAAATAGTCATAATGACACACATCATCCAGCCCAACTGACGGAACAAAACTCCCGACATACCACTGACCATCGTCAACGGGAAGAATACCGCAATCATGGTCAATGTGGATGCGATAACAGAAATTGCCACCTCATTTGTTCCATGGATAGCCGCCTGTTTCGGCTCGGAGCCACGCTCGATATGGGTCGTTACGTTTTCCAAAACAACAATAGCGTCATCCACCACATTACCAATCGCAATAGAAAGGCACGACAAAGAAATAATATTCAGAGATCCCCCATCCGTGATAGCCAAATAAATAAAGGAGGCAATCAATGACATGGGGATAGTGATACAGATAATCACCGTAGCACGCCAACGACCTAAGAAAACAAATACCACCAAGACCACAAACAGAATGGCATACATAATAGTTTCCGTCAAACTGTCGATGGTATTCAAAATATTATCCGAAGTGTTCACAATAACCCCCAGTTTCACATCACTGGGCAGTGACTTCTGTAACTTAGGCAACTGATCCATTACTTTCCGGGAAATGTTCACTGAGTTTGCTCCCGATTGTTTCTGTACAACAATCATGGCTCCCTGCACCCCGTTATTATAGGTTTCCTGAGCACGTTCTTCTACAGAATCGACTACCGTTGCCACGTCACGCAAATACACCGAAGCACCATTGCGTATACCCACTACGATATTCTCCATTTCTTTCGGGTCCTTGAATTCTCCTTCCACACGCAAGGAATAGGTATTACTGCCCACATCGAAAGTTCCACCCGGAGTATTCTTATTTTCAGCCCCGACAATGGAACTGATGGTCTCAATCGTCAGATCATATGCTTCCAGTTTGTTGGGATCACAATAAATATTCACCTCACGCTTCGGCGCACCGGCAATGGACACCGTTCCCACACCGGGAACACGAGCCAAAGGATTTACTACATTATCATCCAATATCTTATACAAAGCCGGCTGACTTTCTTCTGCCTGAACGGACAACAGCAGGATAGGAATCATATCCGTACTGAACTTAAAGATAATCGGAGTATTGACTTCATCGGGAAGCTCCGAACTCACCATATCCAATTTATCACGCACATCATTAGTCAACACATCAATATCATAGCCATATTCGAATTCCAAAGTGATAACTGATATATTTTCTGAAGACTTGGATGTAATATGTTTCAAATTACTAACCGAGTTCAACGTATTTTCCAACGGACGGGTTACGTTGTTCTCTATATCGGAAGCACTGGCACCCTGATAAGATGTCATAACCATAATGGTATTGGTATCAATATCGGGATACAAGTCTACCGGAAGTTTCGACAATGAGAACAGACCAAAGATCGCTACGGCCAAAAAGCATAACGAGGTCATAATCGGTTTTTTAACCGCTCCTTCGTATAAACTCATGTTTGTTAAATTAAAAATTAAGAACTAAAAAATCATATATAGGTAAATAAATATGGAGTATTATCAACTAATTCTCAATTTTTAATTTACTGCCACTTCCACACCATCGGCCAAACGGGTCTGACCGGCAACCACCACCTGCGAATTATCCTCCACCCCGGAAATCAATTCATATTCGGTTCCCATCCGACGTCCCAATTCTACTTTATTATAGGAAACCTTACCGTCTTTGTAGACATATACATAACGGTCGCCCGAACCGGCACGTTTCACAATAGCCTGATCAGGAACCACCACATGCCGCAATGTACCAAAGCTCACAGTCACACGGCCAAACATTCCCGGACGTATACGCTGACGGGTATTAGCCAATTTTACCTCTACAGGAAAAGTATGAGTAGCAGCATCAATAGTAGGATACACCAAACTAACTTTCCCTTCGAACTCCTCATCACCATACACATCAAATTTCACCTTTACAATCATACCTTTAGTCACTTTCGGGAAATAAGGTTCGGATACATTGATCAACAGTTTAACCGGAGTGATCTGTTCAATGACCAACACAGGAGTGGAAGCGGAAGAATATAAATCACCGTTATCAAAATTACGTGCTGTAACCACTCCATGAATAGGGCTTAACAACTGCGTATTCTCCAACAAATTATTATAGGAAGTACGACGTACATCTAAAGCTGTTTTTGCTGCATCCCATTCAGATTTGGAAGCTCCACCCACTTTGTACAGTTCATCCATACGTCTGAATTCCGTTTCTTCATTTTCTAATTGCAATTTCATTTGTTTCAGATTTGCCGCATCCATCTGTACTAATTTCTGTCCTTTGGATACATGGTCTCCCACTTCAACAAAAATACGGTCTATACGCCCGGGAGAGGTCGGAGCTATATTATTTTTCGCTTCCGCTTCAACAGTGGCAGTATATTCCTCTATCTGATCTACATCGCGGGAAGTTACGGAAGCAAGCCGGACTACCGGTTTGTCCTCCATAGCGGTATCAGCAGCTTCCTTACTCTCCGTTCCACCTGAACATGCCCCCAGCATAGTTACCACCAGCCAAGCTGCGAATTGAAAATATTTTCTCATACTGTTATCTTTATGTTAATGTGTTATTGTTCCGTTACTTCATCAATGCCTAAGACTAAATCCAAATCAGCTTTAGCTACCAGATAGTCATAGATGGACTGGTTATAAGTCAGTTGGGCCTCTGTTAAAGCCACTTCCGAACTATTCAATTCCAAGATAGTTCCTTTTCCAACTTCATATCTTTTTTCGGCAATAGTACGCCCTTTCTCCGCCTGAAAGACAGCTTCTTTATTACTTACCACCTGTTCCGTACTAGCGGCCATATTATCCAAATAACCGGTAGCTTGCATAGTGAGTTGCCGCTCTGTATTGATACGGTTCTCTTCCAGTTGTTTCATCTGGATACGGGTCTGTTTCAATTGAGTAAAATTACTTCCTTTGAACAAAGGAATGCTTAGATTCAGGCCGATAGTAGAATAGGGCCTCCAATCGTATTCCTTGAACTTGAAATTATCATTCATTGAAGTATACATATATTGGAAACTGGCAGAAAGGGTCGGCATAAAGTTGGTATACTGCAACTTCAGCGTCTGCTTTAATTGCAATGCATTCAGTTCCAATTGCTTCAACGTACTGTTATTTGTCAAATTGTCTGGACGAGGCATTGCCTGACGAGTAAACATAGACATTTCATAATCCTTCAGATTGCCTTCAACCGCTACCTTTACATCAGACTCCATTCCCATCAAGACCTTCAATTGCAAATTTGCCAAATTCACTCCGTTACGGGCAGACACCACGGTCGGTTTCAAGCTGCGCATCTGCACATCCGCACTAATCTTATCATATTCACTGACAGTCCCCTGTTCATATTTAGCTTTCACCACATTATAATTATCTTCACTCTGCTTATAACTTTTAAGCAGCACTTCATAACTGTCCTGTGCCAAAAGCAACTGAAAAAATGCCTTGGTCACTTGATTTACCATATCCAGACGTGAAGCACGTGATTTCTCTACCGCCAGGTTCACATCTGTACTTGTCAAACTGATACTTTTGTAAAGAGCCGGAGCAAAGACAGGCAGACTAACAGACAGACCACCACTATAAGTATTATCTGTACCGACTTCAATCACCTCTCCCATCATGGCGAATGACTGCTTTTTTATGGCTCGTGAATAACTGCCCACCAAACTGGCTTCTGGGAAAAGACCGGCATAAGCTTCCCGACGGGCTTCTTTCTTTAACAGGATTTCCTGACCGGCGACTTTAATGGTGGGATTGTCGCTCAATGCTATCCGGACTGCGTCCTGTAAGGTAATCCTCAATGTGTCTTGTGCTTGTGCACTTTGTATTGCTACATAAAGCAGCAAAAACAAGGTTAACGTAGGTTTGCAATAAAATTTCATTAACTATTATTCTTTATTTAGTGACTTATTTAATTTCTAACCATACTTATTATGTTCGTTTCCTTTTAAATTCAATAAAAAATTATCCACAATCTTCAACCCCTTTTCAGTGGAAATGCCACGCATATGCATAAATACAACTGTTTCATAAATTTCACCAAGCGAATAGGACTTGCATATTTCCGAATGCAACAACAAATCCATCTGCTCACATACCATAGCGCGTACAATATTATAATTTACATCATTTCTAAAAATGCCTTGTTCCACTCCTTTGCGATAAAATTCCATAGCCGAATCCAAATTCTCCTTCCGGCTTTCGTCAATGTAACGCATTACCTTGGGATATTTCTCAATATCCTCAAAGAATTTCCTGTTTGTATTCTGAAAATCCTGGGCACTTCTTTGAAAAAACTTCAAGAGGACTTCCAAAACATTTTCTGCTTTGGAAGCCACTTGAGTCATATATTCCTGCATCTCCTCCCGATGTAACTTCATGACATCAAGTAATAAATCCTCTTTGTCATGAAACAATTCATAAAGCGTACGTTTAGATATAGATAATCCGGCAGCAATATCATCCATTCTCACTGTTTTGACACCTTTCTGGGCAAATGATTTCGCTGCTGCCAAAACAATGTGTTCCTTCACTACCGTTTTATCCATTCTTTTTTTCCTGACGCTATTCATTCTTAACATAAAGGGAGACAAAGATACATTTATTTTATAATACCCAACTTAGAACTTCTGACAAACTCTATCAGATGTACAATTTCAGGACTAGACGGAACCTGTTCTTCAATACGACGCAATGCATCCTCTGTAGATGTATTCACTTTATACAATATACGGAAAGCATGCGCTATATGTTTAATAACCGTTTCCGAAAAACCTTCATGTTGCAACACGGTGGTATTGATGCTGTAAAAAGCCGTAGGCTCATGGGCTGCCACACAATAAGGAGGAATATCCTTGGTAAAACGACACCCGCCCTGTACGGCGGCATAAGTCCCCAAACGAGTCTTTCCCTGCATCAGTACATTGGAAGTAAGAATAGCATAATCCTCGACTACACAACAACCTGACACCTGCGAACCGTTACCAATAATACAGTTATTACCGATGGTCACATCATGTGAGATACGTGCTCCCTGCATAATAAAGTTACCGCTTCCTACCACAGTTTCATCTCCGGCGAAAGTGGCACGAATAATAACCGCATTCTCACGGATGGTATTATTATTACCTATACGGGCGATGGTATCATCACCCGTATATTTAAAATCTTGCGGAGTAGCAGCAATTACAGCTCCGTTATAAATGGTATTTCCGTTACCGATGCGTGCGCCGCTCATAATGCTGGCGTTGGGCATAATTACATTATCATCACCTATCTCCACATTCTTATCAATGTAGGCAAACGGGTGAATAGTTACGTTTTTCCCGATTTTTGCAGACGGGTCTACATAAGCTAACGGACTAATCATATTCATATTATTTTTAAGGTTAATTATTCACGTCCACCGCCCAATGCGCTGTACAGATTGATAACAGCCTGCATACGCTGGAAAGTATCGGATACTTCGTTCAACTGGGCACTCAGCAATGACTGTTGTGCAGTAATGATTTCCAGATAAGTGGCCTTTCCCGCCTGAAACAAATCATTGTTCATCTCCACCGCTTTTTGCATTTCAGAAACCTGTGCCTGGTGCTCGCTCAACTTTTTGTCTGCCGTATCATACAGGAACAAAGCATCACTTACTTCCTTACCAGCTTCCAAAATAGTCTGCTGATAATTCATCTTGGCAATCTGTTCTTCCGCTTTCGATACTTTCAAGTTGGCAATCAATTTTCCACGCTGGAAAATGGGTTGCGTCAATGAGCCGATAGCATTCCAAAGCATAACGGCAGGATTAGAAATCACTGTACCATTGGAACCATTAGTCCATCCCAGAGTACCTGTAATATTAACACTGGGATAAAAAGCGGAACGCGCCTGATTGGTAGTATAATAAGCGTCGGCTAATGCCAATTCTGCCGCTTTTACATCGGGCCGGTTCTCAAGCAACTGTAAAGGAACTCCCACCGCCAAATCAGCCGGCATCACTTGTTCCTCCAATGTTCCACGGTCTATGTTCTGAGGAGCCTTTGCCAACAATACGGAGATAGAATTCTCAGTTTCACGCACCTGGCGTTTCAAGTCAGCCAATGAAGCCTCCGTCTGGTGATAAGCCCCTTTACTCTGTGCCACAGCAGCTTCGGTAGTCATACCGGCTTCCTTCATAGCTTCCATAGTGCGCACTGTTTCTTTCATTAACGCCACATTCTGTTCGGTCACACTGACTTGACGGTCTAGCATCAATAAAGAATAATAAGCATTGGCTATACCACCAATCAACTGTGAACGCACTGCCTGCTGATAGGCCTTACTTTGCAAATAAGAAGCTTTCTGGCCACGATGGGCATTCAGCAATTTGCCGAACAAATCAACTTCCCAGCTTGCAGAAGCAGGTAAAGTATAGTTCTTAACAGGAGTACTTTTGTCCACACTAGTCAACGAACCTTGTGGAGCAAGGGCCAAAGAAGGGAGATAAGACAAACGAGCTGATGTCAATAACGCCTTGGCCTCCTTTACACGCAGGATAGCAGCCTGCATATCTACATTGTTTGCCAATCCCTCTTCAATCAGCATCTGCAATTTCGGATCACGGAAAATTTCCTTCCATGACAAGTTACCCATATTGGTTGTATCGTTAGCAGCCAATGTATCGTTGGCGGCAACCGGGTCACGATAGATGCCAGTGGCATCTATCGACTCGGGACGATCGTATGATTTATAGATGTGGCAACCGCTTAATAAAAACGTCGCGCAACATAATCCTATTATCTTTTTCATTGTTCTTCTGTTCATTTACGGGTGTATTGTTCAATTTCGGGTTCAACCTCTGTATTGTCCACACTTTCCCATTCAATCGGTTTGAATTTCTCTTGTAACCATTGGAATACCACAAACAATACGGGTACGATAAAGATCTGGAAGATCATACCAATCAACATACCACCAATAGCCGAAGCTCCCAAAGTACGGTTACCATGAGCACCAACTCCCATAGCCAACATCAACGGAATCAAACCTACAATCATGGCCAATGAGGTCATTAAGATCGGTCGCAAACGGGCTGCCGCACCCAAAACCGCAGCCCAGGAAATACTCATTCCCTGCTTACGGCGATCCAAAGCAAACTCTACAATCAGAATGGCATTCTTCGCCAACAATCCCATCAACATGATCAATGCAATCTGCATATAAATATCATTTGACATGGTTCCTAAAATCATCTTCAAAGCCGGAATATTTCCCAATGCTGCAAATCCGTTTACAAACAGGAAGCTACCCAACAGACCGAACGGTACTGAAAGCAATACGGACAACGGCAGAATGTAACTTTCATACTGTGCACTCAGCAACAAATAAACGAATACAAAACACAGAATGAAGATGATACCTGTGGAACTGCCACTGGTAGATGCCTCTTCACGAGCCATACCTCCCAACTCATAACCGTAACCGGTAGGCAAATTCTCTTTAGCAACTTCCGCAATAGCCTGCAAAGCCTGTCCGGAAGTATAGCCACTGGCAGGAGCCACCATCACTTTGATAGACGTATAAAGGTTGAAACGGCCGATAACATCCGGTCCATATACTTTCTTGACAGAAACGAACTGGGAAATAGGAGCCATCTCATTCCCATTACGTATCTTGATACTATTCAAGGATTCCAGATTCTTGGTCGCTTCGGGTTCCGCCTGAATCATAACACGATACATCTTACCGAAACGGTTGAAGTTAGAAGCATACAAACCACCGAAATATCCCTGCATGGTAGTCAGAATATCACTAGGACTGATTCCTGCCTTCTTACAAGCAGCAGCATCAATATCCAACATATATTGGGGGAAACTCGGATTGAAGGTAGTCTGGGCCGAATTAATTTCAGGGCGTGCCTTCAACGCATCCATATAGTCCAAAACTACATCATAAAAATGATTCAAGTCTCCACCGGTCTTATCCTGCATATTCAACTCGATATCACTGGATGCCGAATAACCCGGAATCATAGGAGGAGCAAAGAACAATACCTGCGCATCCTTGATGATCTTCTGCGCACGCATAAACAACGTACCTACCACAATATCCGAATTCTGCATCATGGAGCGTTCTTCCCAATCTTTCAGCTTAATAATGATAGAACCGTAAGAAGGTCCCTGACCACCAATAAAGCCGAAACCGGAAATCACCGTACGGGAATCTACAGCCGGTTCGGCAGCCACCAAGCTGTCTACACGGTTTAAGATTTCCATTGCACGTTCCTGTGAAGTACCGGGAGGCAGTGTCACCGCACCCATAATGGTACCGGTATCTTCATTGGGCACCATACCCGTCGGAGTAACCTTCATAAAGAATACCAACAAAATGATAGAAGCGGCAACCAGCCCGAATGACAACCATTTCTTATGGATAAAGAATACTACATGCTTCTTGTACTTCTTCAATATAGAATCATAAGCCGCATTAAAGGCTGTATGGAAACGTTCTACACGGGTCATCTTCTTTGCTCCATGTCCCTCATCATGCGGTTTCAAGAAAATTGCGCACAGTGCCGGTGACAAAGTCAATGCATTCAAAGCTGAAAAACCGATAGAGATCGCCATGGTGATACCAAACTGACGGTAGAATGTACCGGCAGTACCTCCCATGAAACTTACCGGAATAAACACAGACATCATGACTAACGTAATAGAAACGATAGCTCCACCCAGTTCACTCATGGCATCAATAGAAGCCTCACGGGAAGACTTGTATCCCTGATCCAACTTGGCATGAACCCCCTCGACGACGACAATGGCATCATCGACCACAATCGCAATGGCAAGCACCATCGCCGAAAGAGTCAGCAGGTTCACACTGAAGCCAATCAGTTTCAGTACAAAGAAAGTAGCCACCAACGCCACCGGAATGGCAATAGCCGGAATCAGCGTTGAACGCATATCCTGCAAGAAGATATATACCACAATAAACACCAAGATAAATGCCTCTATCAACGTCTTGATTACTTCATGGATAGAAGCGAACAAGAAGTCATTGGCATTTTGGGCGATATTGATATTCAAACCTGTCGGCAGTGATTCCTGTGCCTTTGCAAGCACTTTCTCCAAATCGGAAATAGTTTCGGTAGCATTAGAACCTGCCATCTGATAGACGATACAAGATACAGCCTTGTGACCATTTACCATATTATTGAATGTATAAGCCAGACGACCTAATTCTATATCGGCCACATCTCCCAAACGAAGTACATTACCATCCGGCAAGGCCTTGATAACAATATCTTCAAATTCAGTCGTTTGCTGCAAACGTCCTTTATAACGGATCGTGTATTGGAAAGTCTGATTACCACGTTCACCGAACTGTCCCGGAGCCGCCTCAATATTCTGTTCGGCCAATGCTGCCGAAACATCAGTAGGAACCAGTTTGTACTGCGCCATCACATCCGGTTTCAACCAGATACGCATAGAATAATCCTGTCCCAACACATTAGCATCACCTACCCCCTTTACACGCTTGATTTCAGGAATCAAGTTAATATTAGCATAGTTTTCAATGAACTCAATATTATACGAGTCGGTTTCATCATACAATGAAAAGACCATCAACATGGAGTTCTGGCGTTTCTGAGTAGTCACACCCACCTTGGTTACTTCAGCAGGCAGCAATCCTTGTGCCATAGAAACACGGTTCTGCACATTAACAGCCGCCATATCCGGATCTGTTCCCTGATTAAAGTAAACGTTAATATCGGCAGCACCGTTATTGGATGCTGATGACTGGATATACATCATGTTCTCCACACCGTTTATCTGGTCTTCCAACGGCGCGATGACCGAATTCAATACAGCTGTGGAGTTCGCACCGGTATAGGTGGCACGTACCTGCACCGTAGGAGGTGCAATATCCGGATATTGCGTAACCGGCAATGTAGCAAGTCCGATGATACCCAGAATAACTATCAAGACGGAGATTACCGTTGATAGCACCGGACGGTTAATAAATCTATCTAGTTTCATTCTCTATATACCTTATTTATATAAACGAAGTTAATCTGTTTATTTTATACTGATTATTTAAAGGCCGTGGCAATATTCCCTTCCTTCTGGTCTTTCAGGTGTTGTTGATATTTCGCCTCTTTCTGTTCCGGAGTAATCGGAGTAATTGTCTGTCCGTCCTTCAACGTCTGTACACCTTCAACTACAATTTTATCGCCGGGCTTCAAACCACTGGTAACAATATAATTCTTACCGTCACTCAAATTCGACACTTTGATCTCAGTATGCTTCAATGTATTATCCGACTGAAGCACATAAACAAACTTTTTATCCTGAATTTCCTGTGTAGCCGACTGAGGAATCAAAATAATATCCTCCATAGTATAAGGGAAAATTACATTAGCCATACCACCACTACGCAATACAAGCTGTTTGTTCGGGAAAACGGCACGCATACTTACCGAACCGGTAGTCTGGTCAATAACACCACTTACAGCGTCAATCTTACCTTCTTCAGTATACATTGTACCGTCAGCCAATTCCAATTTTACAGCCGGCATCTTCTCCAGTTGTTCTTTCAGTGTGCCACCGGCTCTTGTCAAACCCAACAACTGCTTTTCAGTCATAGAGAAATACACATACATTTCACCGATTTCACTCACGGTAGTCAACGGTTGTGTTACCGAAGGGCTCACCAAACTACCAATACGATACGGGAATGTACCCACCACTCCATCTGAAGGGCTGGTCACTGTGCAGAAGCCCAAATTCTGACGAGCGCTGGTCAACTGAGCCTCAGCCTGTGCCAAACTGGCTTTTGCAGAAAGCAATTGGTCTACTGCGCTTTGATACTCAAAATCGCTGATAATTTTCTTATCATACAAATTTTTCTTCTGTTGTTCGTTCAAAGATAGCGTATTGACATTCGATTTTGCCATCTCTACAGCAGCTTTTGCCTGACGTTCGGCAGCCGCATACTGTGTAGGATCGATCTGAAAGAGCGCCTGGCCTTTCTTTACCGTTGCACCTTCGTCCACACAAAGCTTTACGATAAAGCCGGAAACCTGAGGACGCACCTCGATATCCTGAACACCTTTGATAGTTGCGGGATAAGAAGTAGACTGCTGGCTGGCTGTAGACTGTACAGCCACGACGGTAAATTCGTCATCACCCAACTTCATACCGCTCTGACCGCCTCCACAACTGCTTAAAACGGTCATTGCCGCCGTAAATATCGCGAGGCGGCTCCATGAAATACATTTCATACTATTTACTGTCATTTTCATAACTAATATTATTGAACTTTACTTATTTGTCGAATTAACAGATGTTTATAGAAAACTTTTTAAACCCAATTAGTTTTTACTGCCGCAAAATTAGTCATTTTTCCGGCATTTGTTCGCTTAGCCCATTAGCTTTAACTATAAATAACGTGCGCATATAGAAGGATATTAATTATGTAAAATATATTCCATATATATTCAATCTGTTTCCAGATCTAAACAAGCAAACCATATTACAACTCATACATGATACGGACATGAATGAAACTATTTTTTCGCTATCTTTGTCCAGCAAAATACGAAAGAATGAAATCTGATTTTCACATTGGTCAAAATCAACACTTAAAAAATCATCAATTCGACATCATTTTACAGTATTTAGGCTTCAAATTATAATTTTATTTATATTTTTGCCACCAATTTAAAACGATATCTAATTATAAGGAAAAAGATTATGGTCAAGATTACCAAAGAAGCTGCTTTGCTATACCACTCGCAAGGCAAGCCCGGAAAAATTGAAGTTGTACCGACAAAACCGTACAGCACACAAACAGACCTGTCACTGGCTTACTCTCCCGGAGTAGCTGAGCCTTGTCTGGAAATAGAGAAAGACCCGCAAACTGCATACGACTATACTGCGAAAGGCAACTTAGTAGCCGTTATTTCCAATGGTACAGCCGTTCTAGGACTAGGCGACATAGGTGCATTGAGCGGAAAACCTGTCATGGAAGGTAAAGGATTACTTTTCAAAATCTATGCAGGTATTGATGTTTTTGACATTGAAGTGAATGAGAAAGACCCCGAAAAATTTATTCAGGCAGTAAAAGCCATCGCTCCCACTTTCGGAGGTATCAACCTGGAAGACATCAAGGCTCCCGAATGTTTCGAGATAGAAAACCGGCTGAAAGAAGAACTGGATATCCCAGTAATGCATGACGACCAACACGGTACAGCCATCATTTCATCCGCCGGTTTATTAAATGCATTGGAAGTTGCCGGAAAGAAAATTGAAAATGTAAGAATCGTAGTAAACGGTGCCGGAGCCTCCGCCACTTCCTGTACAAAACTGTATGTAGCATTAGGAGCACGGAAAGAAAACATTTTAATGCTAGACAGCAAAGGCGTGATAACCAGTGACCGTCCTAACTTGACAGAAAGTAAGAAATTTTTTGCTACTGACCGTCGCGATGTACATACACTGGAAGAAGCCATTAAAGGTGCAGACGTATTTTTAGGACTATCAAAAGGTAATGTGCTGACTCAGGATATGGTCCGCAGTATGGCAGATCATCCTATCGTATTCGCATTAGCCAATCCGACTCCGGAAATCTCTTACGAAGACGCCATGGCATCCCGCCCCGATGTACTGATGTCTACCGGACGTTCAGACTATCCTAACCAGATCAATAATGTAATCGGTTTCCCTTATATTTTCCGCGGAGCTCTGGATACTCAGGCCAAAGCTATCAATGAAGAAATGAAGCTGGCTGCCGTGCATGCTATCGCCGATTTGGCAAAACAACCTGTTCCCGACGTAGTGAACGAAGCCTATCATGTGAATAATTTTACTTTCGGTCCTGATTATTTCATTCCGAAACCGGTTGACCCTCGTTTGATTACCGAAGTTTCCATGGCTGTGGCAAAAGCAGCAATGGAATCAGGAGTGGCACGCAAAAACATCACCGACTGGGAAGCCTACAAGACCCGGCTGCGCGAATTGATGGGACAAGAAAGCAAATTGACCCGTCAACTTTACGAAACAGCCCGTCGCGACCCACAGCGGGTGGTATTTGCCGAAGGTATCCATCCTACCATGTTAAAAGCTGCCGTAGAAGCCAAAGCCGAAGGTATCTGTCATCCTATCCTATTAGGTAATGACGAACGCATTGAAAAACTGGCAAAAGAACTGGATCTGAGCTTGGAAGGAATTGAAATCATCAACCTCCGTCATGACCGTGAAGCTGAACGTCGTGAGCGTTATGCCCGCATCCTTTCGGAAAAACGCGCACGCCAAGGAGCCAACCTTCAGGAATCCAACGACAAAATGTTCGAGCGCAACTATTTTGGTATGATGATGGTTGAAACCGGAGAGGCCGATGCATTCATCACCGGTCTATATACCAAATATTCCAACACAATCAAGGTAGCGAAAGAAGTTATCGGTATCCAACCGGAATACAAACATTTCGGTACAATGCATATCTTGAATTCAAAGAAAGGTACTTATTTTGTAGCCGATACCCTGATTAACCGTCACCCGGACACCGACACACTGATTGACATCGCTAAATTGTCGAAGAAAACGGTAGAGTTCTTTAATCACACTCCGACAATGGCCATGCTGTCTTACTCCAACTTCGGTTCAGATACAGAAGGAAGCCCGGCTAAAGTACATGATGCGGTGGACTATATGCAGAAAGAATATCCGGAACTGGCTATAGATGGTGAAATGCAAGTCAATTTTGCACTGAACACTAAATTACGTGATGAGAAATATCCCTTCACACGTTTGAAAGGTAAAGAAGTAAACACGTTAGTATTCCCGAACCTAAGTTCTGCCAATGCTACTTACCAGCTCATTCAGTCTATGAGTGAAACCGAGGTAATCGGCCCGATACAAATGGGATTGAACAAACCTATTCATTTCACTGATTGTGAAGCTTCTGTACGCGATATTGTAAACATCACTGCGGTTGCGGTTATTGATGCCATCGTTGACAAGAAAAAGAAAGAAAAATAAATAACTTTCACCACAGATTGCATAGATTTACACAGATTATTAATCATGCTTGTTAGTACCAGCAAATTCTATCTGTGTAAATCAAGGCTATTTGTGGTGAAATATATTCAATTCATTAAAACAATACTATGAGAAGAAAACCGCTTTCCCTCCCACAAATCGTAACCTTAGCCCTTTTATGGATTGCCATTTGCTATATTATTCTAACAGGGAGCGAACATATTGACGGGCCTTTAATACTATCCATTATCATTTCGGGAGCTTTAGTCTTTATTCCACTATTAAAATATCTCAAGGAAAGAGGAAAATAATCTTTTATCCGCTTTTTAGCTTACATTTTGTACATATTGATATTTTTACACGCATTTTCTTTATAATTTGTTGCATATTTCAATTCTTATCTATATTTTTGCACCATCAAAAGAAACAAGAAGAATTAATTAACAATTATAAAAAGAAGTAGATTATGAATGCAGCTAAGGTATTAGAAGATTTGAAAAGAAGATTCCCCAATGAGCCTGAATATCATCAAGCGGTAGAGGAAGTGTTAAGTACAATCGAAGAAGAATACAACAAACATCCCGAATTTGACAAGGTGAACCTGATTGAACGTTTGTGTATTCCTGATCGTGTGTATCAATTCCGTGTAACGTGGATGGATGACAAAGGTAACATCCAGACAAATATGGGTTACCGCGTACAACATAATAATGCCATTGGTCCTTACAAAGGTGGTATCCGTTTTCACTCTTCTGTAAACTTGGGAATTTTGAAATTCCTTGCCTTCGAGCAGACATTCAAAAATTCACTAACTACTCTTCCGATGGGTGGTGGCAAAGGAGGTTCCGACTTCTCTCCGCGTGGCAAATCAAACGCCGAAGTAATGCGTTTCTGCCAGGCATTCATGTTGGAATTATGGCGCCATATCGGTCCTGAGACTGACGTACCTGCAGGTGATATCGGTGTAGGTGGTCGTGAAGTAGGTTTCATGTTCGGCATGTACAAAAAACTCTCTCATGAATTCTCCGGTGTACTGACCGGTAAGGGCCGCGAATTCGGTGGTTCTCTGATTCGCCCTGAAGCAACCGGATATGGTAACATCTATTTCTTGATGGAAATGCTGAAAACCAAAGGCACAGACCTGAAGGGAAAAACTTGTTTGGTTTCAGGTTCAGGTAACGTAGCTCAATACACGGTAGAAAAAGTAATCGAGCTGGGTGGTAAAGTAGTTACCATGTCCGATTCAGATGGTTACATCTATGATCCGGATGGAATAGACCGCGAAAAATTGGATTTCATCATGGAACTGAAAAATTTATACCGTGGACGTATCCGTGAATATGCAGAAAAATATGGCTGCAAATATGTAGCAGGCGCTCGTCCTTGGGGTGAGAAAGGTGATATCGCATTACCCTCTGCCACTCAGAACGAATTGAACGGTGATGAAGCCAAACAATTGGTTGCCAATGGTGTCATAGCTGTCAGCGAAGGTGCAAACATGCCTTCTACCCCTGAAGCTATCCGCGTATTCCAAGAAGCCAAAATCCTGTATGCCCCGGGCAAAGCAGCCAATGCAGGCGGCGTATCTGTATCTGGATTGGAAATGACTCAAAATTCTATCAAACTGGGCTGGAGTCAAGAAGAAGTAGACGAAAAATTGAAAAGTATCATGAAAAATATTCATGAGGCTTGTGTACAATACGGTACTGAAGCCGATGGTTATGTAAACTATGTGAAAGGTGCTAATGTAGCAGGATTCATGAAGGTAGCCAAAGCTATGATGGCTCAAGGTATTGTTTAATAAAAACCATTCCTTTATTATTATATCATATTAAGGGAGTACGGAAAATAATTTTTCTGTACTCCCCCTTTTATTTGGCAGATATAAAAAAACGCCAAACATTTATTTAAAATAAAATTTGATGGTGTTGATTCTCAATAATCTTGTACTTTAATCCTATATTTTTTTAATGAAGTTACAAAATACGGAAAAGAGAATATTTCATTTTAGCAAAATGATAAGAGACTTTTCACAAAAAAACAGTAACTTTGTTGCGAATATCTTTATTCTAATTTCAAGAAACTAATAAAACCATCAATTCATGAAACTAAAAGACTTACTGACTTGTACAATAACAGGATTACTTTTCTGCACATCATGTATCAAAGATGAGGCACCTAATGCTGAAGCAGATATCCTGTCATGCATTGTGCCTGAGGACATATTAAGACGAGATCCTATTATTGAAAATGACCGCATAAGTTTAATGGTTAAAGCTGAAACAGATTTAACCCAACAAGCACCACAATTCACTTTAACTGAAGGAGCGACTATTGAACCGGCAAGTGGTACAATGCGTGACTTTACCGCTCCACAGTATTATACCGTCACTTCTGAAGATGGAAAATGGAAAAAGAAATATGAGGTTACTTATATCATTGCCGGATTAAGCACCCAATATCATTTCGAAAATGTGCGACAAAGTGGAAAATACGATGTTTTATATGAAGTAGATAAGAACGGAAAAGAAACAATGACTTGGGCCAGCGGAAATCCTGGTTACTCTCTTACAGGCGTACCTAGTGCACCTAAAGATTTTCCTACAGTATCAGACAATAATGGTTTGAAAGGAAAATGCGTCAAATTAACAACATTATCTACAGGTAAATTTGGGGCTGATTTAAAAATGCCTATAGCAGCTGGAAACTTATTCATGGGTACTTTCAATGCACTTACAGCAGTCAGTAATGCTCTAAAAGCGACACAATTTGGTATGCCTTTTGAATATGAGCCATTATATATAACTGGATACTATAAATATAAAGCAGGAGAAATATTTTCTGAAAATGGAGTGAATGTTTCTGGAAAGAAAGACGAATGTGATATCTATGCCATTTTCTACGAAACAGACAAAGATACTAAAATGCTAGATGGAACAAATAATTTCACCAGCCCTAATTTAGTTTCTATAGCCCGTATCAACAACCCTAAAGAAACAGAACAATGGACATCATTTTACATTCCATTTATCATGCAGCCAGGCAAGACCATCGATCAAGAAAAATTAAAGAAAGGCGGATACAATGTTGCTATTGTTTTTTCTTCAAGCAAAGACGGAGGAAATTTCAATGGAGCTATTGGTAGCACTCTTTACATAGATGAAGTAGAATTGATTTATAAATCAAACGAATAACAACACTTATGAAAAAAAATATTATTCTGACAGCACTTTTAGTTTGTCTTTCTGCCATATCCATACATGCTCAAGAAGATCGCAATCATGGAATCGTTTGGTCTTCACTACATGGATTGGAATACAGTGTAAAAGCTGGAGTAAGCATTGGAGGAACTCTTCCAATACCATTCCCGGAAGAAATTCGTTCCATTGACAGCTACAATCCTACCATTGCTATCGCCTTAGAAGGATATGCACGGAAGTGGTTTGACACCAATAAGAATTGGGGAGTAACAGTAGGAATACGACTGGAAAACAAATCAATGAAAACTGATGCCACCGTTAAAAATTATGGAATGGAAATTATAGGTGATGGCGGTGAACGCCTAAAAGGCTATTGGACAGGAGGTGTCAACACTAAAGTGAAAAACTCTTACCTTACAATTCCTATATTAGCAACTTACAAATTAACCAAACGTTGGAATATCATGTTAGGTCCTTATGTTTCATACTTGATTGATAAAGACTTCTCCGGTAGCGTATACGATGGTTACTTACGCGAAAACGAACCGACAGGTGAAAAAGTAGAATTCACCAATGGAAAGAGTGCTAGTTATGATTTTACTAATGACCTACGCAAATTTCAATGGGGATTACAATTAGGAGGAGAATGGAGAGCATTCAAGCACCTTAATGTTTATGCAGACCTAACATGGGGATTAAACGATATCTTCCAAAAAGACTTTAATACTATTACATTTGCTATGTATCCGGTTTATTTGAATGTAGGGTTCGGATATGCATTCTAAAAATTATAAAGGGACATTCAGTAAATAGAATAAAATTAGCCAACTAATTCATATATAAAGTATTGCGAATTAGTTGGTTTTTTTGTATCTTTAGGTTTCGTTTCGTCAGTCAAAACGGGGGAAATTCCCCAAGAAAGATATGGCTAAGATACAAAATATTTCAGAAATTCACCCTACTTTGGGCTTTACAAAATTTGATATTCTGGAGAAATATCGTAAGAGTTTTCATGAGAGTGAGCTTAGCAGGCTTCATTCGGTGTTCCTGTTTGAGTGTATGGCAAAAGCCGCAGGTCTGTCGGAACAGCGTCTGGGCCGCAGGAACATTTTCATTCCTTGTACAAAGATAGTTCTTATGGTCCTGAAGGCCTACACCGGATTCTCCGACAGACAGCTAGTGGAATATCTCAACGGTAACATACACTACCAGATGTTCTGCGGAATCATGATAGACCCGTCTTTTCCCATAACCAACTTCAAGATAGTCAGTGCCATCCGTAATGAGATAGCATCCCGTCTTGAGATTGATTCCCTTCAGGAGGTCCTGGCTTCACACTGGAAACCTCATCTTGAAAACCTTCACGTCTGTATAACTGATGTCACATACTACGAGAGCCACATGCGCGTTTTCCTACAGACATGAACTCCCTTTGGGAAAGCCTCGAATGGCCTACAAATATATCTGCAAACATTGCGGGGAGCTTGGCATAAGACGTCCCCGTAACAAATACAAGAATGTGTCAGCGTCCTATCTGTCCTACTGCAAGAAAAGAAAAAGGAAGGCTTCAAGGACAAGGATGCTCAAGCGCCGTATGATCAGACTTCTTGAAAAACTCCTCATACAGTGGGATGAAATCCATAAGGAGTACGGAATCTCACTCCAGTATACACAGGATTACCAAAAGCGTCTTTCCATCATCAGAAAGGTTCTTGTACAGAAAAAGGAAATGTTTGAAGGAAAGAAGGTTAGTGACTGTATCTTCAGCATTGACCGTCATTATATACGCCCCATTGTAAGAGGCAAAGAAACCAAATCTGTTGAATTCGAAGCAAAGGCTGGCAACATACAGATAGACGGCATATCGTTTATCGAACACATCTCCTTCAAGACTTTCAATGAGGGTATACGGCTTAAGGACTGTATCCGTATGCAGCAGAAACTCATGAATGTGAGGGTAAGATGTGTGGCCGCAGGTTCCATATACGCCAATAATGCCAACAGAAAGTTCTGCACGAAATATGGGATATCTACTTCCTTTGTGCGTAAGGGAAGGGCGGCAAAGGATGAGTTATTGAGAAAGGTACTCAGAAACAACATTACTCGCTCTCCAGGATAAAAGCCAGAAACAGGAAGACGGAAATACTGTGGATTTTCTTTGGAATACATACGGCAAATGCCGTACTGATGATAGAAAAAATCAGGAACAAAACAGCTAAAGCTGCATGATATGATTTTACTCACAGAATCAGAAGAGGTCATCAGACTTCTTCCGGAACGTCATATCCTGTCGGATAGAATTATGTGAGAAAGCACAGAAAAATAGCAATAAGAATGGCATATGAAGTGGGCATACCCTATCATCTTCATATGCCATCTTATTTTATAGGGACATTTACTGAATATCCCTATAAAATTTAAAAAAGCGAAAATTCTTCATACTGAGATTTTCGCTTTTGTCATTTTTCAACTTCTTTATTTCACAGGTGCTAATTTAAGACCAAATTGAACAACTTCAGTCGTTTCAATGATTTGAGGCATTGCAACTAAAACAGGTTTCAACATACCTACTAAATATCCCATATCACCAGCTTGCTCTGTTAACATTTGAATCAAGCTATTAACAAATTCCTCGTCTTCAAACATAGGAGCCACTAACTTTAATATAGGTAATAATGTAGCTGTATCCAAATAAGCTGTTACATTGCCATCTGAATCTACCGAATAAGACAAAGGAATACCATTGCTTAACATAGGTAATACAGCCGGAATTAAATTACCTAAAATATCATCAACCCCGATGGAACGATTTACACTTGCAGCTATCTGAGAGGGATTCAAGTATAAATAAATCTTATCACCGTCCACAGTATACGTTGCAATGTTCAGATCTGAAGTTTTCCATTCTGCATCTGTCAACTCATCTTTATATTCAGCCTGAATATTTCCATCTGGAAGAAAAGTAATTTTATGTAAAATTCCTGCTAGCATTGCGGGAATAGTTTTTCCATCAATTTGAGTAAATGATATAATCAAACCAATTGCTGAATTTATATCCCAAGTTCCACCAAAATAAGGAAATTCAGCTGCATCCCATTTATAGTAAAGAGATCCCAAACCTCCATCTTCAATCGTAGTAAAAGCAGTTCCGGCCAATGCATTTGCAGGCAATGAAACTGTTAAATTCAACTTCAAGAAACTGGATGTTGCTTCACCATCATAATTAATTGTACGACCATTTTTTTCATCAGTACCTTTAAACTTCACTTTATCTCCATCAATTACTATATTTTCAACATTTAATACAGTAGTAATTTCACCTGGAATTACACCAGGAGCCTGAGGTGAAGCTCCAGTTGAACGGTTGATCATAGATGACAAATCCAATTCGCCTGCCAAAGTCAAAGTTGCTTTAGTAGCATCCGCCGCGTTTGGGGAAAAGGTTACTTTTTTACCTAACATTGTAGCCCCACTATAAGTCAATTGCAATCCATTGGCATCAGTAAATGTCGTTTCACCAACAGGGCTAACAATTTTATCATCATCGTCACTACACGATGTGAATAATGCCACAGAACAAATCACTGCGAACAAATAATAAAAAAGATTCTTTTTCATTGTTTAGTTAATTTAATTTATACTCGAAAAATCGTGCAAATATAATAAAAAGTTAAGCGTATAACTATTTTTATCGAAATTTAGGACACATTTTACGTAATTTAGAACATTATTCCGGCAACATCACTACCCCCAGCTTCTTCTTTCCATCCATCTTCACTATCAATGGTTTATCAAACCGCACATGACGGATGAACCTGGTTTCTTCAATAGCCGGCCGGGTATCCAGTACCTCTTGGTTATAGATACCATCCTTCATATAGGCATTAATTGTGAAATAACCGACTCCGAAAGAAGTCAGATTCTGAAAGAAGTGAGTTCCCTGACTAGGGTCCACACGATAATTAGTCAGCCCCGCCTCCACAATGACACGTGCAGCCGAAATATGGGGCCACTTCACAGGAATGCCCAGCCACGAATCGCTGCTTCCCCAGCGTCCCGGACCTACCAATATATAATGTTTCCCTTCATCCAAGAATTTACGGTTCATCTTTTCTATTTCATAAGCAATGGTCGGATTATTGGAAGCAGTATAACCATCTGTCTTCACATAAATCACATCCTGAATGTCCTCCATAATGCCATGCCCCAGTGAATTATTACTCTTTAAAAGAACATCCTCATCCTTAATAAGGTTCAAATCCTCCTCAAGATTGGCTTTCACATCGACCATCGGACGAATCTGCAATAAATAGAAAGTACCATTCTTCTTTTGCTGGTTCAATGTCACAGCAAACTCTATCTCAACAGGACGCCTCATCTCACTTTGCCCGTATTCCTGTACCAACTGCAAAATACGGGGCAAAGGAAATACATCGTGTTGCAACACATTGGCAAATGTTATCACTTTCCGGCCTCCCGGATAAATTCCGTCACGGATAATCATATCATACGGATCATACGTGGAAGCAATGAAAGTTAAGGCTCCATCATTATCAGCTTCTTTCACCGGAAGCTTCAACAAATTAAAGCCGTCATCCAAAGAAAAGTTATGCCCCGTATTCTTCAAATCAAGCGCATAAAACTGAGTCTGCGTTTCACGAAGAGCAATTTCCATCTCACTGGTCTGCAACACTTGGTTAGGATGATAAGGACACACCCTCAGAGTCAGACCTCCGTCTACAATATATTTACCCAACCCCAAAGCAAGACTTACAGTTCCCTCTTCGGCTTTTTCATCTCCTATGGGGTAATAGTTGAGCGAACGTGCCACCCCCGAAATAGAAGGATAGAAACGGTCACCATACTGTGTGCCGACCACCTGTTGTAAAATAACAGCCATCTTCTCCTGGTCTATCACATTGCTGGTTGCCTGCATATACGCCTTGCTGTCTCTGAAAAAAACAGAAGCATACACCCCTTTTATGGCATCGCTCAACATACGGAGCATCTCATATTTATCATCTAAATAAGGAATCATATAAGTAGAATATATCCCAGCAAAAGGCTGATAATGAGAATCTTCCAGCAAGCTAGAAGAACGGATGGCTATAGGCGATTTCACCACATCAAAGAAAGCAAAGAAATCTTCCACCAGACGGTCGGGCAACTTGGCACGAAGAAAAGCTTTCAATATCGTGTCATCATCCGCATCACTCAATGCTACTTGATATAGGCTATTGGCATCCATGAATTCATCAAAGATATCCGTACAAAGCACCACCGTTTTAGGAATGACCACCGTCGCATTTTCAAACTCATCAAATTCCACGTGGCGCTTTACCATATTGTCTATAAAAGCCAGACCACGTCCTTTTCCCCCCAATGACCCCTCACCGATACGGGCAAAATTAGAATAACGGTCAAAACGATCACGTTGGAACACAGCCACCACACCTTGATTCTTCATCTTACGGTACTTCACAATAGCCTCAAAGATTATACGGCGATGAGCATCAATATCCTGCAAAGACTCCCAAGTTATCTGCTTTAAGAACTCGGCAGGTGGAAACATGGCACGAGAATACAGCCAGCGGGATACGTGATTACGACTGATATGGTAAAGGAGAGATTCTTTAGGAATAGCAAAAATAACATTCTGTAATTCCTTCAAATTATGAACACGGGCCACTTCTTCCAATGTATCGGGATTACGGAAAATGAAATCCCCGAAACCAAAATCATCAGACACAATTTCACGCAAGTCTATATTCATCTTCTTGGAATTCTTATCCACAAAGCTAGCACCATACCGGGAAGCATACACCTTGTTGTCTACCTCGGCCGACTGTAAAATAAGAGGAACAAACGGATCCCTGGAACGTACCTCCGCCAGCAACTTAATACCTGCCATTGGATCCACCACACCACCACGCGGGTAACGTGCATCCGTAATCACACCTAATACATTATTCTGATATTTATTATATAAATCCATCGCCTCCTCGTAAGTACGTGCCAATACAATTTTGGGACGTCCCCTCATACGCAATGTACGCTGGTGAGCATTCAAAGCCTCTGTGGCAAATTCCTGACTTTGCTTCAACACAAATTTATATAAGTTAGGCAACACGGAAGAATAGAACCGGATGGAATCTTCCACCAATAAAATCATCTGCACTCCCACCTCTTTAATATCATGTTCCAAATTCATCTTATCTTCTATCAGCTTGATGATAGACACTAACAGGTCCGTATTCCCCAACCAGCAGAACACATATTCAAAGATGCTCAGATCCTCATGCTCCATACGTGCCGTAATACCATGCGAGAACGGGGTCAGTACCACCAGCGGAATATGAGGGTATTGTTCTTTTATGCTGCGTGCAATCTCAAATGTATCACTGTTATCAGATCCGGGCATACAAATCACCAGATCAAATGTAGTGTTCTCCAATTGCTTCCAGGCAGCTTCCTCAGTAGAAACTTGTGTGAAACGTGGCGGATAGCGAAGACTGAGGTTCATATATTCATTAAATATCTTCTCATCTATACGCCCGTCATCCTCCAACATAAAAGCATCATACGGATTTGCTACCAAAAGAACATTAAAAATCCGTTTGGTCATGAGGTTTACAAACGAAGTATCCTTGAAATACAACTGATTTAATTTTAACTTGCTGAGCATGGTTATTTGATTTACATGGATAATGTAATAGCAAAATACGTCAATAATATTGTTTTATGCAACTTATTCGCAATAAAAAAGAACTTTTGGGTAGAGAGGTCTTACCACAACGATTAACTTTTTATCACCACCAAACTAAAATTTAGCCAAAAATATTTTGCCAATTCACCAAAAAACATACCTTTGCATCAGAAATGATTTTCATTTTGTCAAAACCTTAAATGCATAATAGTTATGGATATTAATCAAATCATGACCTCCCTGGAGGCAAAACACCCTGGTGAATCAGAGTACTTGCAGGCTGTAAAAGAAGTCCTGCTTTCTATTGAGGATATATACAATCAACATCCGGAATTTGAGAAAGCGTCCTTGATTGAGAGATTGGTAGAGCCCGACCGTATCTTTACATTTAAGGTGCCTTGGGTAGATGATAAAGGAAAAGTACAGGTAAACTTAGGTTACCGCGTTCAATTCAATAATGCGATCGGCCCGTACAAAGGCGGTATCCGTTTTCATGCTTCTGTAAACCTCTCCATTTTGAAATTCTTAGGATTTGAGCAAACATTCAAAAATGCACTGACCACATTGCCTATGGGCGGTGGTAAAGGTGGTTCCGATTTCTCACCACGTGGTAAGAGCGATGCTGAGATCATGCGTTTCTGCCAAGCATTCATGCTTGAATTGTGGCGCCACGTAGGTCCTGATATGGATGTTCCTGCCGGTGACATCGGTGTAGGTGGCCGTGAAGTAGGATACATGTTCGGTATGTATAAAAAGTTAACCCGTGAATTTACAGGTACCTTCACTGGCAAAGGCTTGGAATTTGGAGGTTCGTTGATTCGTCCTGAAGCAACCGGTTTTGGTGGTCTTTACTTCGTAAACCAAATGCTGAAAGCAAAAGGAATTGATATTAAAGGCAAAACGGTAGCTGTTTCCGGTTTCGGTAATGTAGCTTGGGGGGCCGTGACTAAAGCAACTGAATTAGGTGCAAAAGTAGTCACAATCTCCGGACCCGACGGCTATATCTATGATCCGGACGGTGTAAGTGGTGATAAAATTGATTACATGTTGGAATTACGTGCGTCAGGCAATGATATCGTAGCTCCATACGCAGAGAAATATCCTAACTCAACATTCGTTGCCGGACGTCGTCCGTGGGAAGTTAAAGTAGATATTGCGCTTCCGTGTGCGACTCAAAACGAATTAAATGGCGAAGATGCTTGTAATTTAATAAAAAATTCCGTTCTTTGCATTGGAGAAATTTCTAATATGGGTTGTACCCCGGAAGCAATTGATGCGTTTATTGAAAATAAACTAATGTATGCACCGGGTAAAGCCGTAAATGCCGGAGGTGTAGCTACTTCAGGTTTGGAAATGAGCCAAAATGCAATGCATATGAGTTGGAGTGCACAAGAAGTAGATGATAAGTTACATCAAATTATGTATGGTATTCATGAACAATGTGTGAAATATGGTACTGAACCTGATGGATATATCAACTATGTGAAAGGAGCAAATATTGCAGGCTTTATGAAAGTAGCCCATGCCATGATGGCTCAAGGAATTGTTTAAAGGCATTCTATTAGCATAAAAATATCTCGTTTAGTTGTATTTGTATTTTGTATTGTAGCTTGCGCTGCCCGCCTGTGAAGGTATGGCAGCGTTTTTTTATGGTATATCCAATCTTTTTTATACATTTGTAGCTTCAAGTAAACGTATGTAAAAATTAAGTTATGGAAATATTACAACTAGATGGCCTTGAACCTCAATTATTTAATTTAATTGGACCATTGGCTATGAATCCTAAAGTCCTAAGGGCTAATAACAATTATCCCTTCAAAACGACCGAACGTTTTCAATGGTACATTGCCGTCGAAGATAATGACGTAACCGGTTTTGTCCCTGTAGAGCAGAAAAGTGGCGGTTATGTCATTAACAACTACTATGTCCATAACGATGATCAGGAAGTGCTGGTTGAATTGTTGGGAGCAGTAAAGCCTAAAAACAATTTATATGCAATTGTTCAAACCAAACACGAAGCTATTTTTTCCAACTGTGGTTTTCAAACCGAACACCGTTGGACTAATTATATTAAAATGATTTACAACACGAACAAAAATGAACAATAAAAGAACTAAAGGGGAAAATGTTTATCAACTCGTTCAAAAGAGACTCAAATTCTTATTCAACGAATTTGATAATATCTATGTTTCTTTTTCTGGAGGAAAAGATAGCGGTGTCTTGCTCAACTTATGTATTCAATATATCAGAGAGCATAATCTGGACAGGAAAATCGGAGTATACCACATGGACTATGAAGCACAGTATCAAATGACTACAGAGTATGTGGAACAGACGTTCAGAGAAAATCAGGATATATTGGAAATCTACCATGTCTGTGTCCCTTTCAAAGTAGTGACTTGTGCTTCTATGTTTCAAACCTATTGGCGCCCTTGGGACGAAAGTATGCACGCCCACTGGGTAAGGCCTATGCCTAAAAACTGTTATAAGAAAGAAGATTTCCCATTCTACAATGAGGAAATGTGGGACTACACTTTCCAGAATTCATTTGCATCGTGGTACCATAAAAAGCATGATGCAGTACGCACTTGCTGCCTGGTCGGCATCCGAACTCAAGAGAGCCTGGACCGATGGAGAACTATTCACGGTAACAATCGCCTGAACAGCTATCACAACCTGATGTGGACCCGCAGACTAGGATACGATTTATACAATGCCTACCCTATCTATGACTGGACTACCGAAGATATATGGACAGCATACGCCCGTTTCAAATGGCCATTCAACCAAATGTACGAACTTTATTATAAAGCCGGAGTACCTTTGGACAGACAACGTGTAGCCAGTCCGTTCCTCAGCACAGCACAGGAAACCTTGAAATTATACAAAGCCATCGATCCTAATACTTGGGGGAGAATGTTAGGCCGAGTAAACGGAGTAAACTTTACCGGAATCTATGGTGGAACCCGTGCCATGGGATGGCAAAACATCAAATTACCAGAAGGCTACACATGGAAAGAGTATATGTATTTCCTGTTAGATACGTTACCCGAAGAAACCAAACAGTCTTACTTGGAAAAACTAAGAGTAAGCCGGGAGTTCTGGAAATACAAGGGAGGATGCCTGGATTTATCAACCATACGTAAATTAACTGATTTGGGCATAAAATTCTACGTACAAAAGAAAACAAACTACAAGACAGACAAACTTCCTGTCCAAATGGATTATCTAGACGATATAGACATCGCAGAGTTTAAAGAAATCCCCACTTATAAACGTATGTGTATTTGCATTCTGAAAAATGACCATGTATGTAAATATATGGGATTTGCCCTAACTAAAAAAGAAAAGTTAAGAAGAGACAGAGTGATGCAGAAATATAAAAACATTATCAAATGAAAGAAGAATTCGAAAGTCCTGTGTATCACGTGCACAGAGTACCGGTGGAAAAGGTACGTGCCAACAGTTATAATCCAAACCACGTAGCCGCTCCTGAAATGAAATTGCTGGAATTAAGCATTTGGGAAGATGGCTATACTATGCCTTGTGTATGTTATTATATTCCCGATGAAGATATATATGAACTGGTAGACGGATATCATCGTTATTGTGTGCTTAAAACTTCAAAACGTGTGTTTGAACGAGAAAAAGGTTTACTTCCCGTGGTCGTTATAGAAAAAGACCTTTCAAACAGAATGGCAAGCACTATCCGCCACAACCGCGCCCGCGGCACTCACAGCATTGAACTGATGGTAGATATCGTGGCAGAACTGACCAAAGCCGGAATGAGTGACGAATGGATAAAAAAGAATATTGGCATGGATGCCGACGAACTTTTACGACTCAAACAGATATCCGGCCTAATGGAACTCTTTGCTGACAGGGAATTCACAATACCTGAACCATAAAGCAATTTTCATTAATACATTATTCAGTTGAAATATAACTCATTAATAATAGGATTGTCGGTCCTGGCTTTGCAAAGCTGCACCGACAATCTTGTTTATACAGGGACCGATATCGAGGTAGTACTCACAGGCAATACATACCAAGCAGCTTTCACAGAAAGCTCCCCTGTTTCCACTTTTAACTCCGGCAATCAAATCCTGCTGAATGCTTCCGGCAGTCTTCAGATAGACAACAGAATTCTGACTTATATGGACAACCAATGGAAAGCAGAAAATGAATTTAGCTGGAGTGACCTAACAGGAAAAACAAATGTTACGGCAGTATATCCTGTCTATCCCGATTTGGACTATGTCCAAGAAAATCTTTATAAAAACAATTCGTTGGAAGACATACTGTATGTCAAGGATGAATTTCCGGCCGGAAATTCCATCCATTTACAGTTCAAACATTTATTTTCTCTTCTGACACTGCATTTGGAGGGAAATTTACAAACCTATTTTCAGAAAATAGAGGTAACATGTCCTGCTGTTTCCTCTATTATCCCAAAATCCGCTGAAATAGTTCTAGCGGATAACGGAACACATACGACTACTATTGCCCAAGTTTCTCCTTCCGGAAATTATTCGTTTATAGTCCCTCCTGTCGGAAACATGGTCATCGCCATAAATATGGTAACAAATGGAAAGAAATATACAACACAACTAGAAACAAAGTCTTTTACCGGTAACAAAGAATATACTTATCACTTAAAAATATCTGAAAAAACTCCGGGAATTATGACTGCCGAAGATTGGATTGCATTCAGTCAACTTATCAATAGCAATACATTTACCCAATACAAAGGAAAAACATTGGACGATTTCGGAGAAACGATGAATGGAATAACCACTTATTATCTATTGAATGACATTGATTTTAAAGATGTGGATTGTACTGAGTTAAAACAAATAGGATACGCCCAAACAAACTATTACTTTTCCCAAACCTTTGACGGACAAAATCACACCCTTTACAATATACCTATCAATTCCAGCAATGGCACCACAGGTGTATTCGGAGCCGTCAATATCACCGGCATAGTTAAAAATCTCCATATAGAATCCAGCAAAGTATCTATCACATCAAAAAGCAAGAGCACAGCAGAAGGTACAAGTATTTTAGTCGGACGCAATAAAGGCAAAATACTAAATTGTTGCGTTAAGGAGTGCCAAATTGCAGCCAATCCAACCAAAACGAACCAATCAGCCAATACAGGAGGCATAGCAGGAACTTCAACAGGGGAAATCACCAATTGCTATGTTACCAACACCCAAATCATTTATGACGCAAATTCAAAAATAAAAGCAGGACCAGCCGGTGGAATAGCAGGTTCCAGCCAGGCCCAAGGTTTGATAGCAAACTGCTATTCTGCCAACAACATAATAAAGAACAGAGAGAGTTACAATGGTGGAATATGCGGGAAAGCTTCGGATGGAGCGCACATTGAAAATTGTTATGTCTATAACATAGATCTAATTACGACCAAAGGATTATTCGCAGGTATAGCTGCCAACTCTTTCTTTATCCACAACTACTATGATAATGCAAAAATAACCTTTATCGGAAAAAATGACGATGGTAATCAGTTGTCTAAAAATGCCCAATACACAGGTACTTTTATGAATAAGGAAGACATTCCCATCTACCGGCTTCTCAACCAATGGATAGATGAAACAGCTCCTACCCTTTATCCCGGTTACCCCTTTACCCGATGGACTGATGGAGGAGAAAATCTTCCTGCCGTTTTCATTTCAGAATCCCTGAAAAAGTAAGTGAACTTACTTTTTCAGGGATTCTGTACAAATTAAAAGCCGCTTTCTCATTTCACTGAAAAAACGGCTTTTTATATAAAATTATAGCTTGTTCTTATTAAAGAGCACCTACTTCATGCAAAGCAGCGTTAGTCTTGCGAACAGCAGCAGCACTTGCAGCAAATTTAGCTTTTTCTTCTTCGTTCAAAGGCAATTCAACAATCTTTTCAATACCGTTCTTACCCAAGATTACAGGCACACCACAGCAAATATCTGATTCACCGTATTCACCTTCCAAATAAACTGAACAAGGAACCATCTTACCCTGGTTGTGGATGATAGATTCAACAACAAATGCACCAGCTGCACCCGGAGCATACCATGCAGAAGTACCCAGCAACTTAGTCAGAGTAGCACCGCCTACCATAGTAGCAGCAGCAACTTCCTGCAATTTTTCTTCAGACAAGAAGTTAGAAACAGGCATACCTTTGTAAGTAGCAAAACGAGTCAAAGGAATCATAGTAGTATCACCGTGACCACCGATAACCATACCTTCCACTTCATTAGCGTTGCAACCCAAGGCTTGAGACAAGAAATATTTGAAACGTGAGCTATCCAAAGCACCACCCATACCGATGATTCTATTCTTAGGCAAGCCCAAAGCTTTCAATGACAAATAAGTCATAGTATCCATCGGGTTAGAGATAACTACGATGATAGCATTAGGAGAGTACTTTAAGATATTCTGAGCAACTGACTTAACGATGCCTGCATTAACACCGATCAGTTCTTCACGGGTCATACCCGGCTTACGGGGAATACCTGAAGTGATAACCACAACGTCAGAGTTAGCTGTTTTTTCATAATCGTTAGTGCAACCTACAATGTTTGTGTCGAAGCCCAACAACTGAGCTGTCTGCATCATATCCATTGCCTTACCTTCTGATACGCCTTCTTTAACGTCCAGCATTACTACTTCGTCTGCTACTTCGTTAAAAGCAAGAACATTTGCACATGTAGCACCTACGTTACCTGCGCCTACTACGGTTACTTTTGACATAATCTCTATATTTTGTTTAAAGTTGATAATAAAATCGCCTTCTTAAAAGCACCGCAAAGTTACAATGATATTCCGAATTAAAGAAAAATTTCCATAATATTTTTCGAGCAGTCTACATAAATTATTGTACTTTTGTCCAAAATTCAATGTAACACTATGGATAAGAGCAAAAAACTGATTATTGTCATTATTCTGCTGGTTGTGATTATCGGCGGAGTTTCTTTTTATGCTTTTCATCAAGCAAAAGAGAATAAGGAAATGAGCGAACTCTTCGCTGTGGAAAAACTGGAAATGGAAAACGAATATACCACTTTCGCCACCCAATATGATGAACTTCAGATACAGATAAACAATGATTCCTTGCGCGAAAAGCTGGAGAGTGAGAAGCTGAAAACACAGCGGCTGCTAGAAGAATTACGACAAGTAAAGACCAGTAACGCAGCTGAGATCATGCGTTTGAAGAAAGAACTGAAAACAGTACGTGCCGTACTACGCACCTATGTTATCCAAATAGATTCACTGAACAAACTCAACCAAGCACTAGCTGAAGAAAACCAAGAAGTAAAACAAAAATATACGCAGGCAACCCGTCAAATCAATAATTTATCGCAAGAGAAAAAGAATCTGAATGAAAAGGTCACCTTGGCAGCCCAATTGGATGCCACAGGAATTAGCGTAGAGCCTAGAAATAAACGTGGTAAAACAGCCAAGAAAGTAAAAGATGTGAAAAAGATAGCCATCTCGTTCACCATTGTCAAGAATATTACCGCCAAAACAGGTGAACGTACTTTATATATACGTATTGCCAAACCAGACAATGACATACTAACCAAAAACGCTTCAAACACATTCCCATACGAAAACCGTAATTTGGTTTATTCCATCAAGAAATACATAGAATACACCGGAGAAGAACAAAATGTAACCGTATATTGGGACGTAGAGGAATATTTGCCTGCCGGAACTTATCATGTTTATATTTTCGCTGATGGAACCATGATAGGACAACAAGCTTTCAGCATGAAATAACAAGGAACATTCTCCCCTCCAATATATTTAATAAAAAAACAGCCGGTTGGAAACGAACCGGCTGTTTTTTTCTCCACCAAGCAAAAGCAGTAAACATACAGATTGCAGAATTATAAAAATATTTTAAAATAACATCCAGAATATGGCTTTCTTGAAGATTTGTCTTATTTTTGTTGCATAAACAACTTAAAAACAACAAAACAAGAACACTATAATGAAAAAGATTGCAGCTTTTATCCTATTTATCGGTGTTTTAGATAGTATTTCAGCCCAAAGCACACTCACCTTAGATAGTTGTCGTGCTTTAGCATTATCCAACAATAAAGAGTTGCGCATTTCAGCTGAAAAGATAACAGCTGCACATTATGAAAAGAAAGCGGCTTTTACCAATTATCTTCCTAAGATTGCGGCTATAGGAACCTATATGCGCACTCAGAAAGAAATCTCTTTATTAAGTGACGAACAAAAGGGAGCTATCAGTCAGATAGGGACTACCGCCCAAGGCTCCATACAGGAAACTTTCCAACAACTGGCAGCTTCCAATCCCGAACTCGCACAAATACTGCAACCACTTGCTCCCCTCATCCCAGGTATTGGAAATGCACTGAACAAGGTAGGACAAGGTTTGGTAGATGCGCTGCGCACCGACACACGCAATATGTATGCAGGAGCTGTGACCCTTACCCAACCCATCTTCATGGGAGGAAAAATCGTTGCCTACAATAAAATCACCAAATACGCTGAACAACTGGCCGAATCACAGCACGCCACCGGTATGCAGGATATCATTTTGAGTACCGACCAAGCTTACTGGCAAGTCATCTCACTGATAAACAAGAAAAAACTAGCCCAAAGCTATCTGCAACTGGTCAGCCAACTGGACAGTGATGTAGATAAAATGATAACCGAAGGTGTCGCCACCAAAGCCGACGGACTAAGTGTAAAAGTAAAAGTGAATGAAGCCGAAATGAAGCTCACACAAATAGACAACGGATTAAGCCTATCTAAAATGGTACTATGCCAATTATGCGGTCTGCCTTTAAATGATGAAATACGTTTAGCAGATGAAGACGTAGAAAGCTTAACTCTCCTTGAATATCATGTAGGTGATAATGTAGCCACCGCTTTGGCAAATCGCGAAGAATTACGAAGTTTGGATCTAGCTAATAAAATTTATGACCAAAAAGTCAATATCACCCGCGCGGGATTTCTTCCTACAGTAGCTCTGACCGCCAACTACATGGTAACCAATCCCTCATTAGTAAACGGCTTTGAACGCAAATTCCGCGGCATGTGGGCTGTTGGCGCTATGGTACAAATTCCAATATGGAACTGGGGCGAAGGAATGTATAAGGTAAAAGCTGCCAAGGCGGAAGCAAACATTGCCCGCTACCAACTGGCAGATGCAAAAGAAAAGGTAGAATTGCAGGTAAGCCAAGCCAGCTATAAAGTAAATGAAGCAGCCAAACGCCTGAGTATGGCTGAAAAAAATCTGGAAAAAGCAGACGAGAATCTGCGCTATGCCAAACTGGGATTCATGGAAGGAGTCATTCCTACCAGTAACGTATTGGAAGCGCAAACCGCTTGGTTATCTGCCCAGTCGGACAAAATAGACGCTCAGATTGATGTAAAACTGACTGAAGTCTATTTGCGCAAATCAATGGGAGTGCTTAAATAAAAATTAAAGATTAAAAACGAAAAGATATGGCAGAAAGATCACAACACAGCAATATTTTGCTGGCATTTATTTCACTGACAGCAGTCATTGTCATAGTGTCACTGATAGGTTTCTTTACACTGGGTAAAGGTCCGGAAATCATTCAGGGGCAAGCAGAAGCCGACGAATACCGTGTATCCAGCAAAGTGCCGGGACGCATTCTGGAATTTCGTGTAAAGGAAGGAGACAAAGTAAAAGCCGGTGACACACTGGCTATCCTTGAAGCCCCCGATGTAAAAGCCAAACTTTCTCAAGCACAAGCTGCCGAACAAGCAGCACAAGCCTTGAATGAAAAAGCACAACGAGGTACCCGCCAAGAGCAACTGCAAGCTGCCTACGAAATGTGGCAGAAAGCCAAAGCCGGAGTAGAAATTGCTGAAAAGTCATACAACCGTGTCAACCGGCTCTTTGAACAAGGCGTAATGTCCGCGCAAAAACGTGATGAAGCCAAAGCACAATTTGATGCCATGACCGCTACAGAAAAAGCAGCACGCTCCCAATACGAAATGGCAAAGAACGGTGCACAACGTGAAGACAAAGCAGCAGCCGCAGCCCAAGTAGAACGTGCCAAAGGTGCTGTAGCCGAAGTTTCCTCCTACATAGACGAAACGATACTGACCGCGTCAGCTGATGGAGAAGTGACCGAAATTTTTCCCAAAGCAGGCGAACTGGTAGGTACCGGTGCCCCCATTATGAACGTGGCCCGCTTGAATGACATGTGGGTAACATTTAATGTACGCGAAGATTTCCTAAAAGACTTTACCGTAGGAAATGAGATTAGCGCATTTATTCCTGCCTTTGACAAAGAAATAAAATTCAAGGTTACTTATATGAAAGATCTGGGTACATATGCTGCCTGGAAAGCAACCAAGACTACGGGACAATTCGACCTGAAGACCTTCGAGGTGAAAGCTGTTCCTGTAGAGAGAACAGACGGATTGCGTCCGGGAATGAGTGCCATCATCGAGAAATAACAAACAATGAACAATACTGTCCATAACCGTATATTCCGCATAGCCCGGCGTGAAGTGTTCCGCATCGCCACAAGACCGCTATATCTGTTCTGCATGATCATAGCTCCCTTGTTCTGTTATCTCTTCTTCACTACATTAATGTGGAACGGACTCCCTACGGATATGCCGGCAGGTGTGGTCGATTTGGACAACACAGCTACCACACGCAGCATCATCCGTAATCTGGACGCTTTTCAGCAGACTAAAATCATAGCACATTACCCCAGTTTCGCGGATGCCCGCAAAGCCATGCAGCAAGGAAAGATCTATGCTTTCTACTATATTCCAAAAGGAACTACCGAGAAGGCATTAGCAAGCCGTCAACCCAAGGTTTCCTTTTATACCAACTACTCCTATCTGGTAGCAGGTTCATTACTCTATAAAGACCAGCGCACCATGTCCGAGCTGGCGGGTGGAGCCATCGGCCGTGCCACCTTATATGCCAAAGGAGCTACAGAAGACCAGGCCATGGCATTCCTGCAGCCCATAGTCATCGACTCTCATGTATTAAACAATCCATGGCTCAATTACTCTGTATATTTGAGTAACACCATCATACCGGGTATCCTGATGCTGCTTATCTTTATGACCACCGTCTATACCATTGGAAGTGAAATGAAAACCAACACCCAAAAAGAATGGATGGGCATGGCAGACAATTCCATCACCGTAGCCCTGACCGGCAAATTGCTGCCCCAGACTGTAGTTTTCTTTGTCATGGCCACCTTCTATAATGTTTATCTATACGGTTTCCTGCACTATCCCTGTAATAGCGGTATACTGCCCATGCTGTTTGCCGGTCTGTTACTAGTACTGGCTTCACAGGCTTTCGGAGTATTTCTGTTCGGATTGTTTACAACAGTCCGCTTGGCACTGAGCACCGCCTCCCTATGGGGGGTGATTTCTTTCTCCATATCGGGTATGAGTTTTCCGGTTATGGCAATGAATCCTGTATTACAGGCACTGGCCAATCTATTCCCGTTACGCCACTACTTCCTGATTTATGTAGATTTGGCACTTAACGGATATCCGCTGATTTACGCATGGCATTCAGTAGTCGCGTTGATGTTATTCATGCTGTTGCCTTTCTTTATACTGAAAAGACTGCGCACAGTACTATTACATTATGTATATATTCCCTAAAATGGCAAACAGGTATGAAAACATATAAACTCAAAGATATCATCTCACAAGGAACCAAGGACCTTTTCTACATCTGGTGGCAAGAGTTGAAAGCAGTTGTAAAGGATCAGGGTGTACTTATCTTCTTCATTCTGGTACCACTAGGCTATCCGCTTCTCTATACCTTTATATATACCAATGAAACAGTACGTGAAGTCCCTGCTGCTGTAGTAGATAACAACCGTTCCAGCCTCAGCCGTGAATACCTGCGTCTGGTAGATGCAGGTGCCGACTTGGAAATAGTATCTCATTGCAGTGATATGGAAGAAGCAAAAACTTTATTGAAGAACGGCAAAGTGTATGGCATCATCTATATTCCTGAAAGCTTCAGCCGCGACATTACTAAAGGAGTTCAAACCCATGTCACCATCTACTGTGACATGAGCGGTATGCTATACTACAAAGCCATGCTGACAGCCAACACCAATGCCTCGCTGGTAATGAACAAACAGATAAAGATAGAACGCTCCGGCAACACAACCATCCGACAAGATGAAGTGAGCACGTCTCCCATAGCGTATGAGGATATTTCCATTTTCAATCCGCAGAACGGTTTTGCCAGCTTCCTGATACCCGCCGTACTGATACTGATTATCCAACAAACTTTACTGCTAGGAGTAGGTCTATCTGCCGGAACTGCTCGTGAGAACAACCGTTTTCGAGACCTTATCCCCATGAGCCGCCATTATCATGGCACGCTGCGCATTGTTTTAGGCAAATCACTGACTTACCTTATGATATATGCTGTCATGGCTACCTATATGCTCTGCCTTGTTCCCAAAATGTTCAGCCTGGTACAAATAGCTCAAGCCGGAACCCTAGCGGCATTCATGTTTCCCTATATACTGGCATGCATCTTTTTCGCGATGACTTGTTCTATCTTTATTCACCATCGGGAAGCCTGTATGATGATTTATGTATTTACCTCAGTACCGTTGCTATTTATCTCAGGCATTTCGTGGCCAGGTACTGCCATTCCTAAATTCTGGGAGGTGGTTTCGTGGCTGTTCCCTTCCACTTTCGGCATCAACGGCTTTGTACGCATCAACAATATGGGAGCCACACTGACCGATGTGCTGACAGAGTACCGGGTATTGTGGATACAAACAGGTGTTTATTTCCTTACCACCTGCATCGTATACCGTCGTCAGATTACCTTAAGCCGCAGACATGTATACGAAAGATTAAAAGAGATTAAGAAAAGACGCAGAACAAATGTCGTCTGAATTTGTTTATAAATTAAGAACTAAATGAATTATTTATGATGAAAAAACTTTTTATTCTGGCATGCGTATGCCTGCTGATTACTTCATGTAACAGCAACTCCAAAAACACTAACGATTCTGCAACCTCCACCGAAACAACGGATATGCACAATGCAGAAAACTCATTGGATTATGACGGTACTTACACCGGAACTTTTCCGGCTGCCGACTGTCCGGGTATCAACATGACCCTGACTATTAAAAAAGACAAGACTTTTGAGTTGATATCAGAATATATTGACCGGCAGGATGCTACTTTCAAAGAATATGGAACTTACTCTGTTGAAGGTAATATCATAACTTTAATTAATGGAGAGGATAAGCAATATTATAAAGTCGGTGAGAATACCCTGACCGCTCTCAATCAAGACAAACAGGCAATAACAGGAGAGTTAGCAGACCATTATATTCTACACAAAAAATAAACTTTACTTCATCTGTCATTTTCATGCCAAAGTGAAGGGTCCGCTTCAATCTATCACAGCCGGATTCTTCACTTTGTTTTTTTATCTGCCCACAATCTGTATTCACACTAATTAACTCCCATTCCTTTTGCTTATTACGATTTTTTCGTAGATTTGCGAAAACATCGTAATCAATTCATTTTCTTATGGAAAAGCTAACGATACAAGAAGAAGAAGTGATGCTTCATATTTGGAGCATGGGAGAATGTTTCGTGAAAGACATAGTTGCTAAATTTCCCGAACCCAAGCCGCCTTATACTACGGTGGCATCCATAGTGAACAACCTGAAAAGAAAAGGGTACGTTACGGCCAAACGATTCGGCAACACTTATCAATACACCCCAGTGGTTAAACAAAGCGAATACAAACGCACATTTGTAAGTGGTGTGGTCCGGAACTATTTTGCTGGCTCATACAAGGAAATGGTATCTTTCTTCGCCAAAGAGCAAAAAATCTCCGCAGCCGACTTGAAAGACATTATCAACTTGATAGAGAAAGAAGAAGATAAATAATCCTGCTAAATTCACAAATACTATGATAACTACAGCACCCGAACTCATCTACATGCTGAAAGTAAATATAGGCATCGCCTTATTCTATGCTTTCTACAAGCTGTTCTGCTGTCGCGACACTTTCTTCCAGTGGCGTCGTATCGCACTGCTGAGTTTTCTTGCCCTCTCTTTTCTTTATCCGCTGATGGATATGCAAGCATGGGTGAAAGAACAACCTGCCATCAATGAACTGGCAGATTACTACGCACTGATGATGCTGACAGAAACAAATACTTCCACTGCCACAGTAGTCACAGCTCCTGTTGCTATTCCCACACCCGACCTGCTTGATATAATAAAGTTCGTCTATTGGATTGGAATCCTTTTATTATCCGCACGATTTATGATCCAACTAAGCAGTATTTTCCGCCTTGTCTTAAAAAGCAAGAGTATAAATGTAGACCAAATATCCATACGCAGTCTATCAGAACCTGCCAATCCATTCTCTTTCTGGCAATGGATTTTCATCTATCTGCCCGGACTGAAAGAAGATGAAAAACAAGAAATCCTGACGCACGAACAGACCCACGTCCGCCAATGGCATTCCATAGATGTCATTATCAGTGAAATAGTAAATATCATTTGCTGGATGAATCCTTTTGCATGGCTGCTGAAAACAGAGATCAGACTCAATTTGGAATACCTTGCCGATCATAAAGTAATGGAATCCGGCACAAATAAGAAAGCATATCAATATCACCTTTTGGGATTAGCCAACCAAAACAGACAAACCGGTTTATATAATAATTTCAACTTATCACACTTAAAAAACAGAATTAAAATGATGAACAAAAAAAGAACCCGCACCACAGGGCATATCAAATATGCCTTGTTTGCACCGCTGACTGCTGCTCTACTCTTGGTCAGCAACATTGAAACCGTGGCACGGACAGCCGAAAGGTTAATCTATTCCACGGAAGAAAGCACCCCACGCCCCGAAAGGGAAGAAGTGGCATCTTTTGTCAACACAACAGTACAAGGTCTGGTGACTTTCACTATTACCGTAACCAATAGTGAAGGTAAGCCTCAGCCTAATATTACTCTGCAAATCAAACCGGGTAATGAAGTAAAAACTTTCAAGACCAATGCAGAAGGAAAGGCTACCATAGAAGTGGATATGACGACTCCCAAGTATGTTTCCCTAGACGTTTCCTCTCCTAAAAGTTCCAACCACCAATCACTTCTACTTTCAGCAAACAAACCGAATGTCACTGCCATTTTCGATACCGATGATGATATTGCCGCCTACATCAAAGCCGGCAAACAAATACGGATCAAGTTACAAATATCCAATAATGATAACCAACAACTTGCAGGAGTAGAACTTATTTCTTCTTCAACAAATGCCAAAGCCACGACAAACGCTCACGGAGAAGCTCAGTTAACAGTAGGAGTAGGCGAAACCATTGCCATTAACCATAAAGGTTATCAAGAAGGAAAATTCACGGTAAAAGAACTCTGCCCCATCAAAGATATGGAAAATCCGGAACTGGTGAGATTACTTCTTGTCGGAGAACACCCCGTATACCAGATAGCAGACAATATGCCTGAATTCCCCGGAGGTATGATAGCCTGCTTGCAATATTTGGCACGCAACATAAAATATCCCGTAACAGCGCAAAAGGAAGGAGCACAAGGTAAAGTAATCGTACAGATGGTTATTGAAAAAGATGGTTCGGTAGACCATGTAAGCATAGTACGCAGCATTACCCCCGAACTGGATGCTGAAGCAGCACGGGTTGTAAAATCCATGCCAAAATGGAAGCCGGCAACTGTAAAAGACAAAGCAGTACGTTGCAGATACACTGTTCCTGTAACTTTCAAACTGCAATAAAGAGCATAAAAACAGAAAAGAGGCTGTTCCGAACAGTCTCTTTTCATCTTAAAAATATATTCCTAAATCATTTCTTCATCTCCACAATGTGTGTCGGTGCCTGTTCCTCATTACGCTTCTCAGTCTGCTTCACAACATTTTCAGCTAACTCTATAAATGCACGCCCGGTAATGCTGTCCTCATTCAAAGCAGCCGGAGTTCCTTTATCACCATTTTCACAGATACTCTGCACAATAGGAATTTGTCCCAACAAAGGCACATTCATTTCCTCTGCCAGCTGTTTGCAACCCTCCTTTCCGAAAAGGTAATACTTATTTTCAGGAAGTTCCGCAGGAGTAAACCATGACATATTCTCCACCAATCCCAAAATAGGAACATTTACTTTATCATTGGTATACATATTGATTCCCTTGCGCGCATCAGCCAAAGCCACCTGCTGAGGTGTACTGACGATTACAGCTCCCGTAATAGCCAAAGTCTGCACCAAAGTCAGATGAATATCACTGGTGCCCGGAGGCGTATCCAATATGAAATAATCCAGTTCTCCCCATGCGGCATCTCCAATCAGTTGTTTCAAAGCATTACTAGCCATCCCTCCACGCCATAAAGTAGCTTGATCAGGGTCGACAAAGAAACCGATAGAAAGCAACTTGATACCATATTTTTCAATCGGCACAATCAAATCACGACCGTCAATCTGCTCAGCATAAGGACGGGCATCTTCCACCTGGAACATTTTAGGCACAGAAGGACCGAAAATATCAGCATCCAGCAAACCTACTTTATATCCCAGTTTAGCTAGGGCCACAGCTAGATTGGCCGCCACAGTAGACTTGCCCACCCCGCCTTTTCCGGATGAAACAGCAATGACATTTTTTACCAATGGAAGCAGCTTACCCGGTTCGGGACGCGCCGCCTGACGGCTCTCTGTCACAATAGCTACCTGTACATCAGGTGAAACATAAGTATGAATAGCTGTTTCGGCAGCCTTTATCATAGATTTCATAAACGGATCGGTCGGTTTCTCAAAAATCAACGAAAAGCTTACCGACATACCGTCAATGCGAAGATTATCGGCAACCATCTCCGCTTCCACCAAATTCTTTCCCGTTCCGGGATAACGCACTGTTGCCAAGGCGTCCAAAATCAATTTCGGATATAAAGTCATCATTCTGTTATTATTTACTTGTTTTCAACCCGCTTCGTTTACTGCGGTTGTAACTGCGATACTCATCCAATTCTATTTCCACATCGGGTTCATGCAACTCCTTCTCTTGCGGCAGACGGAACTTCATATATTTTATATTCAAACCACGATCCAACCATTGTTGTTCATAATAGGTACGGATGCCTAGTATGTCATCCACCAAACCGGAATGATACAAATCTTCGGTCATAAACTCTACCGGCAATTTGTTTTCCTCTACCATATAGCGGGTGTAAGTAAACATAAAATTACTGTCGGTCTTCAAATGAATCAGTCCGTCCGGCTTCAAAAACTTACGATAACGTTCCATAAAGTATGTGGAAGTAAGACGTTTAGTCGCTTTCTTCATCTGCGGATCAGAGAAAGTCAGCCATATCTCACTCACCTCACCCGGAGCAAAAAAACGGTCGATGATTTCGATATTGGTACGCAAAAAAGCCACATTCGTCATGCCATCTTTCAGCGCTTCCGTCGCACCGGTCCACATACGGGCCCCTTTTATATCTACACCGATAAAATTTTTATCGGAATACATACGACCCAGCCCTACGGTATATTCACCTCGTCCGCATCCCAGTTCCAGAACTATCGGATTATCGTTCTTAAAAAAGTCACGGTTCCAATTCCCCTTCATATCGAACGTAACGTTATCGGCCACCGAATAAGGGTATTCAAACACGTGCGGATACTCCCGCATATCAGCAAATTTCTCCAGTTTTCCTTTTCCCATGAAAATTAGTCTATCATTAATTTGTTTCCACAGGCAAAGGTAGGAATATCCTGTGAAAGAGAAAAAAAATAGACCCGCAATTCACTTGCAGGTCTATTTTTCTTATCTTTCTATTTTCTATATTATTCAGAAATTGCCTCAACGGACTCTCCCAATTCTTTCTTCAGATCTTCATAGAAAGCAGCATGTGATGCTTCTACATAAGGAGCCAGGAACAAGAAACCGATCCCCAAAGTAAAACAGCACAAAATAGCCCAACCAATGAAGCTCAAATCCAACAAGAACATCTTCATCTTATGACCGGACATCATCGCCATACTTTTCTCTATGGCAGCATCGTACTGCAACTCCGGATAATCTTTCAGAATAAAGAGCGTCATGGCATATGAATAGGACTTCATGATGCCCGGAATGACAAGCAGCAACGTCCACAGGAACGTATAGACTGTAGTCAGCAGCATTGTACCCAATATCCGTCCATAGTCTTTAAACCCATCGAAAAGACGGGCAAAATCCAGCTTTATTCCACGAATCACATCCAAAAAAAGGACGGTATAGCCGAAGCCCAATGGCAAAAGCAACAAAGCGATGAGACTAAAGGAAGACGAAGCCACCGACTCCATAATACGATAGGGCAGCGTAGGGGCATTCATCACCAGTCCATAGACCAAGGTAATAACCGCACCCAGTCCCCAATTACCGGTCAACGCATCGATTGCCCGATTCTTCAATTCTGAATTTGTTTTCATAAGAATCTATTTTTCTATTAGTCTAAAATTGTCACCCAATTATGTGTATCAGGTTCATCACCATACTGGATAGCACGCAGTTTGTTATACAATTTTGTACAAACAGGACCCGGCTTTCCATCTTTAGAGATAATGTACGATTTCTTGTTTTCCAAATCATCAATACGCTGGATAGGACTGATAACAGCCGCCGTACCGCAAGCCCCCGCTTCCTCGAAGGTTTCCAGTTCTTCTTCAGGAACCGGACGACATTCTACCTTTATACCCAAATCCTCGGCCAGCTGCATCAAACTCTTATTCGTTATAGAAGGCAGAATAGAAGATGATTTTGGTGTAATGTAAGTATTATTTTTGATGCCGAAGAAATTAGCCGCACCACACTCGTCAATGTACTTCTTTTCCTTGGCGTCTAGATAGAACTCGCAGGAATATCCCAAATCATGGGCTTTCTTATTGGCACGCAGGCTGGCAGCATAGTTGCCGCCCACCTTAAAGCGTCCGGTTCCATAAGGTGCGGCACGGTCGAACTCACGGATAATAACATAAGGATTAGTAGAAAAACCACCTTTGAAATAAGGACCTACCGGAGTTACGAATACCACAAACAGATATTCATTGGCAGGGTGAACCCCCACCTGAGCACCTGTACCAATCAGTAACGGACGAATATAAAGAGCCGCACCACTTTCGTATGGAGGAATGAAACGCTCGTTGGCTTTCACCACCTTCTTTATAGCGGCCACAAACTTTTCTGTAGGAAGTTCCGGCATCAGAATACCGTCACAAGTACTTTGCAAACGTTCCGCATTGGCTTCAGGACGGAAAATACGGATTTTACCGTCTTTTCCACGATAAGCCTTCAACCCTTCAAACGCTTCTTGCCCATAGTGCAGACAAGTGGCGGCCATGTGAATATTCAACGTTTCTTCCGAACAAAGTTCCAACTCTCCCCATGCACCGTCACGATAGTAGCAACGTACATTATAGTCTGTCTTCATATAGCCGAAGGACAGATTTGCCCAATCAATCTCTTTCATAGTGTATCTTAATTATGTTATTATTTACGAATGAGAGCAAAATTACGTTTTATATTTGCAAATTCCAATCAAAACAGCTTTTTTATTTATAGCTTTTATAATTTGCCAATATGTCAATGTGCTAAGGTACAAATATGCCATGCAGAATATAGCGCAGCCAATTGGCACATTAGCATATTGTCACATTGAAACATTATTATCCAACATTTTCTTTATCTCCTCATCGGCTTTATAAAGTTTATCCCGGCAAAACTTGATTAATTCCTGTGCCTCTTTCAGGTTCACACCTAAACAGTCTATGTCCAACTCATTACTGTCTATGCGTGATACGATTTCTTCCAGACGTTTCATAGCCTGTTCATAGGTTTGTTTCTTTGCTGCCATACTTCGTTTTATTTTTTAGTTACTATACTCTTTATTTCTCCTTTGGCAAAACGGGTGGTAAGTTCATCACCCGGCTGCAATACAGAAGCATCGATCACCGCCTTGCCATTTTTCAGCGTGATACTATATCCCCTTTTCAACAAATTTTCGGGAGATGCCGCCTTCAATTCCTGCTCCAAAAGTTGGAGCCGATGCTTTTCCTTTACCAGACGACGCTGTGAAACGATGCCCAACCGAGTTTCCATCATTTTTAAACAATGGGTTTCTTTTGTCAGACGGGATTGCAGGCCTACTTCCAAATGTTTCATGATTCGTTCCTGGCGATAATGTTCCTCTTTCAGCCTCATCCGCGTCTGCATGGGAATACGTTCTACCATCCGGTTCAGCCGAGTATTTTCCCGTTCCATACGGGTAGAGATAGTATGAAGTACAGCCGATGCATAATCTTCAAGAACCTTGGCAGTGTCGTGCAAATGATTTATAAGATACTCGGCAGCAGCAGTAGGTGTCTTGACACGAGTATGAGAAACACAGTCCAACACCGTATCGTCACGCTCATGCCCTATACCGGTTATAATAGGTATAGGAAACTGAGCACAATTAGCCGCCAACTCATATGTATCGAACCCCGAAAGGTCGGACGTGGCGCCTCCGCCACGGATAATAACCACGACATCCCAATCATCACGACAGGCATGGATAGCATCCAATGCGGTAATGACAGATTGTTCTACCCGTTCCCCCTGCATAATAGCAGGAAACAAACGCGGATAAAAGACAAAACCATAGGGATTCTGTTCCAGTTGATTACAAAAATCACCATAACCGGCAGCCGTAGCCGAGGAAATAACGGCTATGCGTTGCGCCAGCAAAGGAATCTCCAGTTCCTTATTCAAAGTCAGCACACCTTCTTCTTCCAATTGCTTCAAGATTTCGCGACGGCGACGCGCCATATCCCCCAATGTATAAGTAGGATCTATATCCTGCACAGTAAGCGAGTAACCATACAATTCATGAAACTCCACAGCCACTTTCACCATCACTTTAATACCTGCAACAAAAGCCTGCCCGGTTTCCTCTTCAAAATAAGGCTTCAGCAGACGGTAGACATTGCTCCAAATAGTCCCCCTTGCCTTAGCTATCAGATTATTCCCCCGTGGCTCTTTCTGTACAAATTCCAAATAGCAATGACCGGAATAATTGGAACGTACATCACTCAGCTCTGCCTGAACCCAATAAGTATCGGGCAGACAAGCATGAATGCTACGCTTAACCAACGCATTCAGTTCATATAAAGAAAGAGGATGTTCTTCCATTATTTTTTCTTCTCTAATTCTATTTGACAAGCTTTCCAGATATCAGGCACACCATAACCGTAAATATTATCCGGATACTCTTTACGGTCTCCTGCATTCCGCACTGCCTCCACCACCTGCTTGGCAGTAAGCCAGGGACAAGCCTGCCAGAAACAGGCTACCAACCCGCACAATGTAGGCGATGCGAAAGAAGTACCATTGGCATGAGAAACCGTTCCATCATTACCCGCTACGGCCGAAGCAACTCCCACCGCCATCACATCCGGTTTTACACGGCCATCTGTAGTATTTCCTACAGAAGAGAAATCAGCATTAACCAGATTCCGGTCCGCCGCCCCCACTGTAATAACATTTTCCGCATCTCCCGGAGGTGTGATTTTTTTCCATGTGCCACGCCCCGAATTTCCGGCACTGCATACCAACACCAATCCTTTATCGGCAGCCAAAGAAGCGGAATGAGACATCAATGAATAATGCCCGTCCAAATCACGGTACCGGTAATTCATGGTCGTATCATCAAACTCATAATATCCCAATGAAGTGTTAACCACATCCACTCCCACACTATCGGCAAATTCCAAAGCTTCCGCCCAATAATCCTCTTCCACAGGCTGTTCCGTATCATCATCCTCACTACGGAGAAGCCAATATGAAGCTTCGGGAGCCGTGCCGACCAATACATTCGGCTTATTGGCAGCCATACAAGACAACACTTTCATGCCGTGATAGTTCTCGGCATAAATATCCGAGTGAGAATTTACAAAATCGCGTGTTCCCAACAAGTCCATTCCTTTGAAAACACTGATTTCATCAGCATTATAAAAACCTGCATCAATGACCGCTATCTGCATCCCCTTCCCACGAAAACCTGCAGCGTGAAGACTGTCCCCATGATGAACAGCAATCTGCCGCCACGCATCCCCATAATAGTTATTACTCTTTGTCACCCTATTGGTCACCTCTTTTTTACGGTTGGCATTGCGGGCAGGAATACTGTCGGGAGCTGTCCACACTTTCCGGACAGCTGTCACAAAAGGCAATGCCGCCACTTTATCAATAACCGACGTGTCGGATACCTGCACTACCACTGTATTGTTCCATTTACTTTTGGATACAAGCTGTGCTCCTTTTCCAACCAGCATATCTATATAGCTCCGGCACACAGGAATATCTGTAGAATCAACGGGCAATCCCTGTTTCATGCGACGCTCCAAAGCACGTTCGGACAAATAAGCCGAAGGCTTGTCCAATGCATAGGTTGTTTCCGCCTTATCGCGAAAGTTTACACGATACTTATACGTTTTTACTTGTGCCGACATTTGTAAGGTGCATGCCAATAGCAAGCAGCCCACTATTCCTTTTTGACTATTCATTAATTCTATTCCGTTTATTTTTTTAAATGCAAAGATAAACAAACTTTTCCCTCACACTCATTTTTTGTGTACCTTTGCAGCCGAATTCAGGTTAAACAGGTAAAAAGACAGAAAATAAAGTATGGCAAAAACAGGAACCCCCACAGAATTGGGAACACAACCAATCGGAAAATTACTTTTACAATATGCAATACCCGCCATTATCGCTATGACGGCATCTTCCCTATACAATATGGTAGACAGCATCTTCATCGGTCACGGTGTAGGCCCTTTGGCTATTTCAGGACTGGCTATCACCTTCCCGCTGATGAATCTGGCGGCTGCATTCGGTTCACTGGTCGGTGTGGGTGCCTCCACATTAGTTTCCGTAAAATTAGGACAGAAAGATTATGCTACCGCCCAAAACATTTTGGGTAACGTAGTTACGCTGAACTTTATTATAGGTATAGGATTCAGTATATTAACCTTGCTTTTCCTTGATCCTATTCTCTACTTCTTCGGGGCAAGCCCGGATACCATCTCCTATGCACGAGACTACATGGTCATTATCCTGCTAGGCAATGTTATAACCCACATGTATTTGGGACTGAATGCCTTACTACGCGCTTCGGGGCATCCACAAAAAGCAATGACAGCCACCATCACCACAGTAATTATCAATACCATCCTTGACCCTATCTTTATCTATCTATTCCATTGGGGTATCCAGGGTGCCGCCATTGCCACCATTCTGGCCCAAATCATCTCACTGGTGTGGCAATTCAAGACCTTCACCAACAAGAACGAGTTGCTTCATCTCCGCCGAGGCATTTACAAACTGCGCGGTACAATCGTAAAAAACACCATCGCTATCGGTATGTCTCCGTTCCTGATGAATCTGGCAGCATGCTTCATTGTAATTTTCATTAACAAAGGTTTGAAAGAATATGATGGCGATCTGGCTATTGGCGCATTTGGTATTGTAAACCGGATTGTTTTCCTGTTCGTCATGATTGTGATGGGGCTGAATCAAGGAATGCAACCCATAGCCGGTTATAACTTTGGCGCCCAACAATATCATCGTGTAAACCAGGTATTAAAACTTACCATTTATGGCGCCACCGCTGTTACAACAACCGGTTTTCTAGTAGGTGAACTGATGCCCGAATTGGCCGTATCCGCTTTTACCACTCATGAGGGACTGATACAGCTATCAGCTACCGGCTTACGCATTGTAGTCATATTTTTTCCCATTATCGGGTTTCAGATGGTAACGTCCAATTTTTTTCAAAGTATCGGCATGGCCGGTAAAGCCATCTTCCTGTCATTAACCCGACAATTATTATTCTTGCTTCCCAGCATCATCCTGCTCCCTCTTTGCTGGGGATCAGCAGGAATTTGGTGGAGTATGCCAATATCAGACTTGGCGGCAAGTGTTGTCGCAGGAATCATGCTTTACCGCCAGTTCAAGATTTTTAAGACCCACGGTAACAAATTAAAAGTTGAAAATTAAGAATTAAAAATTAGTTTCCTTATATTTGCCCACATAATCAATAGACAACGACTATGAACGAGCATTATGTTATCAACCTAGGACGCCAACTAGGCAGTGGAGGAAAAGAGATAGGCGAAAAACTGGCCCAAGAGTTTGGTATCGCCTTTTACGATAAAGAATTAATCAAACTAGCTTCGGAAGAGAGCGGCCTATGCAAGGAATTCTTTGAAAAAGCAGATGAAAAAGCTTCTCAAAGCATTATCGGCGGTCTGTTCGGAACACGTTTTCCTTTTATCAGCGACGGAGCCATTCCCTATGGCAGTTGTCTGAGCAATGACGCTTTGTTCAAAATACAAAGCGACGTAATACGTGAACTGGCTGAAAAACAATCGTGTCTGTTTGTCGGCAGATGTGCCGACTACATTTTGCGTGACCATCCCCGTTGCGTTAATATATTCGTTTCTGCTTCCAAAGAAGCACGCATCGAAAGATTGATGCATATCCATCATATTTCTACAGAAGCCGCTGAAGAATTGATGGAAAAAGCAGATAAAAAACGGTCGGCTTACTATAATTATTATAGTTACAAAACGTGGGGAGCTGCCGAAACTTATCACTTATGCATTGATTCGTCCGTATTGGGGATTGATGGAACAGTACAATTCATCAAACAGTTTGTAAAATTAAAGTTAGGATTTTAACTACTTTAAAAATGGTATACAGACAATTCAAAGGGTTACCCCAGCTATAATGAAGGGACATGCCTGATTTTTTATTCCGTATTTAAAATAATTCAGGCACATCCCTTTATATTATACCATGGCAGGATAAATCAGAAAACATCAATCTTCAAACTTTTCCTATAAAATCAACCAATTCATTCACTTACGCAACATATCCCATAAGATTCCTATCGCCAATAATATAGAAATGATTACTATGAGCAGTTTCAAATATGCAGGGCTAATAATTAGCATAATTATCAGTCTGATATCCTGTACACACAACAAGAACTACCCCACAGCCTTCCAACCCGAATTGGCAAAGGCAGAAGCAATGATGTACAGATATCCCGACAGCGCACTGCATATATTACAGGGCATACAACCTGACATTCCTTCTGAAAATGAACAATATGCCACATGGGCATTATTGATGACACAAGCTCAATATAAAAACCAAATTGAACAATCCGATTCTTTAATAAATATCGCTTACTCTTATTTCACCAAACATGATAATGCACAAAGAAAGGCATTGGCGCTATATTATAAAGGTATCTTGCGCCATGAAAGTCATCATGCCGAAGATGCATTGTCATTTTATCTAGAAGCAGCGACTGAAATAGAGAAAACAAATGATTATCAATTAGGCTTTCTTATCAATTCAGAGGTAGGACTAATGTATCTGTATCGAAAACTAAATGATTATGCTATGGAATATTTTGAAAAAGCACATCATAATGCCGAACTATCCGACAACCAAACATACATAGCTTTCTCTTTCATATATATCGCCAGAGCATTTTCACAGAAAAAACAATATAATAAAGCGATAGAATATTATGAAAAAGCTATAAAAATAGGACAAGTGAATAACTATCCTACCATATTGGCAAGCGCCATGAACGAAACCAGTTTTTTATTTCTTAAAACAGGAGAAAATAAAAAGGCTCTTCAGTATGCAAAAGATTGTATTAAAATAAAAAAGACTGATCAAAGAATATTTTCATTGGGAGATACTTATCGCTATTTAAAAATGTACGATTCTGCATATTTTTACCTAAACCAAGCTTGCCTGTCACCTAATATCCATACAGCCCGTAGCGCCTATCAAGCACTATATTATATTAGTCAAGAAGAAAAAGATTACAAAAAGGCAGTAGAATACAGTAATAAGCTATGGTTCTATCAAGATTCAATAGGTAAAACAGATCGCAATAAAGCATTAATAGAGATGCAAGAAAAATATGATCAGCAAAAAATAATCAATGAAAATAATCTGTCACAAATAAAGAAAGACCGGATCATACGCAATGTGCTCATTGCCTTAATCATTTTGTCTTTCATCATAGCAATAACAAACTATCTATACCAACGAAAAATAGTTTCTCAAAAACAAGAGATATCGGAGAAAGAAGAAAAAATTCGTTATTTCACTATGAAAATACATGAAAATGAGACATTGATAAACCGCAACAAAATGCGGATAGAAGAACTTACGATCCAAATGGAAGGAAGCCTAGAGATAAAAGAACAATGGAAAGAACAAAATAAAATACGACAAGAAATACAACAACAGAATGAAACGCTGAAACTGGAGAACAATAACCTGCAAAATCATATAAGCAATTATGCCCAGTCATTAAAAGAAAAATCGAAAGAACTGGAAGCTATGGAACATCTATCAAAAGAAAACCAGTATCTACATAAACGCGAGGCTTTTTTATGTAACCAACTCATTAAGCAGACAGAATTATTCAATAAGCTAAAAACAACAAAGTATATAGACAACAAACTATGGCAAGAAATAAAAGAAAAAATAGATTTATTATTCGATAACTATACTAAAAGACTATGTCATCAGATACCTTCCTTAACAGACGGTGATATACAAATATGCTGTTTGATAAAACTACGGTTCAGCAACGGTGACATCGCCAATATGTTAGCCATCTCGCCCACATCTGTGTCCAAAAGAAAATTAAGATTAAAAGAACGCATCGTACAAGAAATAGGTTCATTAGGCGAAAATCAAAGCCTTGATTTATGGCTTATGGAATACTAAAAATAAACAATTGTCTATATCGCCCTCCTATAAAAAAAGGTAATAAGCTAGTTATTAACTTATTACCTTTTTCCATTTGTCCACATGATATCTGCACGTTTTTAAGATTTATCCTCTAACTTTGCCCCAAACAAAACAATTAAAACAAACATAAAGTCATGAAGTTAAAAAGTATAAAGAAAAAGATATGGAGTATAGTTATTATCATAACTACATTAATAGGTATTTTGCCTGTACAAGCCAATACAACAGAAACTCCTGTTAAAGATGTAGAATTGGATGGCAGATGGGATGATCCTATTAGAAGTGCTGCTACCAATTGCCCCATAACTGTATTTACCGATGGCTATCTCCTTACCCTCAAGAACGCGTCACCCGACCGTGATATGACCATCCGCATCACAGATATGGCAAAAGGGGGCGTCGTTTATGAAAATGATATTCCTGAAGTACAGAGCGCTTACATCACAATTTCTATTGCAAATTTCCCTGCAGAAGAATATAAACTAGAAATAACAGGTACACCTTCCGGACATTTAACGGGATATTTCACTAAAGAGTGACAGACCTGTTTTCATAACCCAACTAAAGTATACTTAAACCACTAACTTGATTCATTAGAAATTGGAACATGAAAGTTCCAATTTCTATGAATATAATTTGTCCAAAAAGTTCATTAAACAAATCCATATTAACGCAATAATATATGCTGAATTTCCTTCTTGACATAGCACCGGACAAAAGCCAGTTATTGCTAACCATCAAATTAGCAGGGATATTGCGGGAAAAGAAACAAGAGGTATACTATACCTACACCTCAAACCCTGCTTTTACGCCTGTACTATATGATAAAGGAATAAGCAACTGCGTACTTTATCCAGATGATTTCCGTTGGTTAAAGCCCGACCTAACGCTTCTGGATTGTCGGCATGCAGCACATGCCTCCCTCTATCGGCAGCTAGCCATTGACTATATTTTCATAGCCATGCAGTTGCCTGACCAAAAAAACATACAGGACAAAGATATTTCTATACTTTATCTGCCATCCACTCCCTACCTGTCATCCGGTTCCGGACCACGTTTGGAAACATTGACAAAGAGATTGCAGGATATTAAAAAAGACAAAGAAAGAAATATTATTGTCGGATTATTAGGAAAAGGAAATAAAAATGGCTCAGCGGAAATTTCTGGTTGTTAAGTTTTAAAATTAGCTACCTTTGCTTACCTTTGTTTTATGAAACCCGAA